>JBFMCF010000115.1 GCA_040754625.1 bacterium
AAATCGGGTTTTTATTTTCATTACGGCCTGTAATAGTTTTAAGGAAAAGTTATCAAAAAACATTATAATTTCTATATCATTTTTGTCAAGTTAATTTTTTTAAACAATTCGGGGGCTTAAATAAAAAATTTCAGACGAAGAAGCCCTTGTCAAAACACTTTAAATACTATAAACTTATTATTAGGAAGTGATAACAGATGGAGAAATATAAAAACTATTGGATATGGCTTATAATGGTTTCGTCGGTTGTATTCAGCATCCGTTATCTTATCTGGAGATTTCACGATACTTTGAATCCTGATGCAATGTGGTTTTCGCTCCTTTTAGTATTTGCCGAAGCTCATGGATTTATTGAAACGACGCTTTATTTTTTTATGGTCTGGAATCCTACAAAAAGAAAATCTCCCCCTCCGCTGCAAAACCGGATGGTGGATATACTTGTGCCAACATACAATGAACCCGTCTATCTTTTAAGAATGACCCTGCTCGGATGCAAAGATTTGAAATATCCCCATAAGACATACGTCCTTGATGACGGTAAAAGACCGGAGGTTAAAACTCTGGCAGAAGAATTAGGCTGTTTCTACCTGACAAGAGAGGAGAGAAAAAACGCCAAGGCAGGAAATCTCAACCATGCCCTGAAATACACTACGGGTGAATTTATATTGACCCTTGATGCAGACCATATACCCCTGCCTACCCTGATTGACGAAACTATAGGTTTTTTTGCTGATGAAAAAATTGCCTTAGTCCAGATGCCTCAGGATTTCTACAACCTTGATTCCTTTCAACATACAACTGACTGGAACAGGGGAAATTCATGGCATGAACAGGAACTCTTTTATTCTGTTATACAACCGGGAAAGGATTACTGGAACGCGGCATTTTACTGCGGCAGTACAACTATGATACGAAGAAAGGCATTAGATGAAATCGGGGGATTTGCCGAAGAAACAATAACGGAAGATATCCATACCGCCCTTAGATTGCACGCAAGAGGCTGGCATTCCGTATACTATAATAAAACAATGGCAAGAGGCATCGCCCCAAATACTTTAGATGGTTTTGCCATCCAGAGGCTCCGCTGGGGAGCAGGCGCAATGCAGGTCTGGAAAAAAGATAATCCTCTGACCATAAAAGGATTATCGATACCACAGAGGTTGTGCTATTTTGCCTCTATGTATACTTACTTTGACGGATTCCAAAAGCTAATCTATTTACTGACACCTGTTATTATACTGAATACCGGAACCATGCCAATACTTACCGACTCTTCAACTTTTGTAAACTACTTTGTTCCTTATTTTTTTGTAAGCGTTTATGGTATGAATCTGACTATGGGCGGGTTTAGAGGTATAATATTGACGGAACAGTATAACCTGATTAAGCTTGTCAACCAGATGAAAGCTGTAGTCAGGGGGATCTTTGGAAAGGAAAAATATGTAGTTACCCCGAAACAAAGTATGACTGAAAAAAATCTGAATGAAATCAGTCTCCAGCTTTCCATATCCATGCTCAGCGGTATTGCTATTATTAAAGGACTCATTGATATTTCACGTGTAGGTGGAATTCAATTTTGGACATATCTTGTAAGTATTTTCTGGGCTTTATTTTACATTGTCTTAACGGTTCCGCTGGCTATTATTGCCTTGAGCAAAAAAGATTTGAGAAAATTATACCGGTTCGATGGTAAATTTGATGTCACTGTCCGATATAAAAATGGCGAACCAGGTGATGAAAAATGCGTTGTGAACTTTGGGGACGTTGTTTCCCAGAGTAACTTAAAATGTGAACTTTGGGGACGTTGTTTCCCAGAGTAACTTAAAATATGCCCCCAAAAAAAAGATTTTCTTCACTTTTAAATTTTAATGGATTATCTTCGTCCTCTCTATGTAATTCCTTGCTTTTCCCTTCATCTCCAATCCGAACTCCCCTTAATCCCCTCTTTTTACGAAGTGACCGCTTCGCGAGAAAAAAGAGGGAAAATTTTAGAAAGATACATCCTAATTATCGGTTGATACTATTATTAGCAATAATAAATAATTTTGTCTTGACTTAATCCTTTTTTGTGAGATAATTAAACTAATTTTAAAGGAAATTTGTTATGTCTAAAACAATTACATTGCCAATATCACTGTTTAAAAAGTTTTCCGAGACTTCAAAAATATTTGAAGAATTTAATGATGAACTCGAAGATTTCTTATTATCTTCTAACCCTAAATTCATCTCGAAAATGCGGCAGTCCCGTCAAAATCATATACAGGAAAATACACGTTCATTAGCTGAATTAAAAAAAGAGCTATGTATCAAGTAAATACAACTCCTGAGTTTGATCATGATATTAAAAAAATCGATAAATCTATAAGTAAAAGAATCTTTCACAGAACTTTGACACCTCGAAAATAAATTTCTTTATTTGATAAGTAATTAGCTGATTTCAGGCAGACGTAGGCACTACGTTTTCTTTTAGGGAAGAAATAATTTTGGGCGGGATTGCGCAGCC
>JBFMCF010000116.1 GCA_040754625.1 bacterium
GTCAATTAAGCCCCAGAATCAAATTCAACCTATAACCTATCTACTCCAGACTATGGTTTATTTTACCTATAATCCAGAGTTTTCACCTAACACTTTTGACTTTTAATTTATCGTATCATCTCCTTAATATATTACGTATTAGGACCAAAAAATTATTTATTTAAAAATTCAATCCCCCTTATTAACCCACCTCCTTTCAATAAATTAAAAGTAACCTAAGTTTAATATAAAATCAAAAACTTTTTATATTATAAACCAAAACCCAATTATTCCAAATTAATTTTTGAATGACTTTACAGGTAAAATTATTTGATAAACTCTAGAATTACGGGGAGGATATATCATTTATAAAAATACCATTCTTTAATAAAGCCAGCACCGCACGGAAGAGCTATCGGAAATGTTTTTTAATTGCGGTTCTTCTTTCCTGCATATATCCATAACCATCGGGCACCTTGGATTAAACTTACAGCCAATAATTTTTTCCATCGGATTTGGGACGTTACCCGGGATTGCCTCCAGCCTTGTTTTGCCGTATTGTTTTCCAAGTTTTGGCAGTGATTTTAAAAGCCCGGTTGTATAAGGGTGCAGCGGTTTTGAAAAAAGCCCTTCCACTAATTGTTCCTCAACAATTCTCCCTGCGTACATCACAATAACCCGCTCGCAAGAATCATAAACAACTCCGAGGTCATGTGTTATTAAAAGAACAGACATGCTGAATTTGTGTTTTAATTCCCTCAGGAGTTCGAGTATCTGGGCCTGGATAGTAACATCAAGCGCGGTTGTAGGTTCATCGGCTATCAAAAGACTAGGTCTGCACGCAAGTGCCATCGCTATCATCACGCGCTGGCGCATACCTCCTGAAAGTCGGTGAGGATATTCGTTAATGCGCAGTTTGGGAGACGGGATGCCGACTACCTTCAGCAATTCAATTATTTCCTTCTTTCTCTCTTCTTTGTCCAGCTCTTTCCTGTGAAGATAAAAGCTTTCTTCAATCTGATTACCGACTGTAAAAAGCGGGTTCAGGGATGTCATCGGTTCCTGGAAAACCATCGCGGCTTTATTGCCGCGAAACGCGGTTAATTCTTTTTTATTAAACTCCAGTATATTTTTACCCTTGAAATTGATTTCGCCCGAAATAATTTTCCCCGGCGGGCTCTGTATCAATTTCAACAAAGATAACGCCGTAACGCTTTTCCCGCATCCCGATTCGCCTACCAACCCGACGGATTCTTTCTCCCTGATTTGAAAACTTACATTCTCAACTGCGGGAAGGACACCCTCATCTAAAAAAAAATTTACGGAAAGATTTTTTACACGTAACATTGCCGGATTTCATCCTTTGACTTTGATTATATCATATTACCTTTTTTTATTCATATCTTAGTGCCTCGACAGGGTTAAGCCGTGAAGCCTGCCTGGCAGGCCAGAGACCGAAGCCCATGCCGATGCCTATTGAGAAGGTTGTTGAAAGGATTATTGAAAATGTTGAAATGCTTGTCGGCCACTTGGCCAACTTTGCCATTAATACTGAAACCCCGCAGCCGAATAAAATCCCCGCGATCCCGCCAAGCGTAGTCATTACTACCGATTCGATTAAAAACTGGGTCATAATATCGATTCTTCTCGCGCCTATAGCTTTTCTCAAGCCGATTTCTTTTGTCCGCTCCGTCACGGAAACAAGCATAATGTTCATAATGCCGATCCCGCCGACTATCAGAGATATGGTTGCGATCGAGCCCAAAAGCCAGGCGAGTGTTTTTGTGGTGCTTTGCATAGCTTCCTGGATGTCCGCCATATTCCTGACCTGAAATGATTTATCTTCGTCTTTTTTGGGAATCCGGTGCCGCAGTATGACCAACCTTTTTATTAAATCCTGCGCGTCCTGCATTAAACCGGCTTCTTTTATTTCAACATCAATCGAATTCAGGTATTCTTTTCCGAAAAGGCGGTACATCGCAGTTGTAACAGGGACATTTATAACATCATCATTGTCACGCCAGCCTGTCGCCCCTTTTTCGGGAAAAACACCAATCACACGGAAATTAATGCTGTTTATTTTTATAATTTTATCAATAGGATTAATATCTTGGAAAAGTTCATCGGCTATCCTCTTGCCGATAACTGCCACCTTTTGCTTCCCGATTAATTCTTCATTTGTGAAAAACCTGCCTGACACAGGAACGGATGCCCGCATATCCGCATAATCTACACCTACTCCCTGGACCTGTGTGTTCCAATTTTTATTTCCATAAACCACCTGCCCCCTGCCGTTAACTGAAGGAGATACCCTTTTCACGGGCGATAATTTTGAAATAGCCTCCGCGTCAAGCAGGGTGAAACGGGTAACCGAACCGGCTTCCAACGCCACTCCGTGCATTTGGGTGGAACCGGGCCGGACCATTAAAAGATTTGAACCGAGGGAAGACAATCTGGCCTGAATTGATTCCCTTGCACCCTGTCCCAGGGCGAGCATGGCAATAACCGCCGCGACCCCGATAAAAATACCGAGCATTGAAAGAAGAGACCGCATTTTATGTGAAAAAATCGCCTGAAAGGCCTGCCTCAAATGGTCCTGGAACTCAGCCTTTCCTGCGTGAGAAACATGTTCACAAACACCATTATTTTTATCACATTCCGGTTTCACTGAAACTTCCGGTGTAATAACCTCATCTGAAATTATTTTGCCATCCCGCATCCTGATAATTCTTTTGGCATGCATGGCCACATCATGTTCATGGGTTATAATAATAACAGTTTTGCCTTTTTTATTCATGTCCTTAAGTATTGCCATTACCTCTTCCTGGCTTTTTGTATCTAGGTTACCAGTCGGCTCATCGGCGAAAATTATGACAGGGTCATTTACGAGCGCCCTTGCGATCGCGGCTCTTTGCTGCTGTCCTCCCGACAGCTCATTGGAATAATTCGTTATCTTGTCCGCCAAACCCACTTCTTCAAGCTTCCTGGCCGCATTTTCAAACAAATGTTTACGCCCGCCGTATATAAGCGGCAGTTTTACATTATCAAGAGTGGTTAACCTCGGCAGCAGGTGAAACTGCTGGAATACAAAACCTATGGACCGGTTTCTGAGAAGGGCTAAATCATTTTCCGTAAGTTTAGAGGTATCTTTGCCGTTAAAAAAATACTCCCCTGAATCCGGACGGTCTAAAAATCCGAGAAGATGCAGCATAGTTGATTTCCCTGAACCCGACGGCCCCATAATGGCAACAAATTCACCGGCTTCAACTTTAAAATCAATCCCGCGAAGCGCCTTGAATTCAACCTTGCCCGTTTTATATGTTTTTGTAAGATTTTTTACTTGAATCATGTTTGTTTTCTGCAGGGGCGTGATTTATCACGCACTGATTGGATATTACGCCTTTTTGGGCGCAATAAATTGCGCCCCTGCAATTACCTTCCGAACAATCCTGGCGGCCTTGGAACATTTTGTGTGCCTTTATTGCCTTTTTTGGTGCCTGTGTCCTGTCTGCTTATTATCTCTCCTTCATTCAAACCCGAAACTACTTCAGTAAACTCCCAATTATTAATCCCTGTCTTGATTTCACGCTCTACTGGCTTACCGCCTGATAATATAGATACGGTTTTCTTCCCATCCCTGTCTTTAATTACATCATTCGGGACAAATAAAACATCTTTTGCCTCCGCGGTTAACATTTCAAGCGAGGCGTTCATTCCGGGTTTTAGCAATGTGGTCGGATTTTTTATCTCAACCGTTACTTCAAAAGTAGTAACATTCTGCACGACAACTCCTTCAGGGGCGATTCTTATTACCCGTCCTTCAAAATGCTTTTTCGGAAATGCATCAACTGTAATCTTTACCAACTGCCCGTTATTTATTTTACCTATGTCTGTTTCATCTACATTGGCATTGATATATACCTTGGCAAGATTCGCCATTGTGGCAATAGTTGTCCCAATTGAAGTAATCGACATGCCTGATGATATCACCTGTCCTTCTTCCACATTTTTTTGTAAAATTGTTCCTGATATCGGCGCGGTGATTATTGTATCTTTCAAATTGTCCTCGGCAAGTTTTAATGATACCTCCTGTTTAATAACATCCGACTCTGCCGCGATAATGTCTTTTTCATGTGCTTCCTGCGACTTTATATTTTCACCTGCCTTTTGTATTTCAAGTTCAGCCTGCCTTACCGCAAGTTTTGCCATATCAAGCTCTTCTTTTGTAACCGGTTTTTTTGTCAATTCCAAACTTTGCGATGCCAATTCGTAATCTGACTTCGCGGATTCAAGTTTTGCCTTCAACGACTCCAATTCATCTTTTGAAACAAAACCTTTTTCGCCTAACTTTCCAATCCGCTCATATTGGCCCCGGTATAAATCCAGATTTGATTTCGCCTTTTCAAGATTAGCCTCGGCCCGTTTTATCTCCTCCTCACGCGAACCAATTTCGAGCTGTGTTAATTTTATCTTCGCTATTTCCAGGTTGTTTTCAGCGGTTTTCAACAGACGTTTATTGCTTTCTTTTTCAACTCCAATCTCAACTTTTATTTTTTCCAGCCTGGCCTTCGCCGCATTAAGTTCCGCCTTCGACTGGTCTACAACAGGCTGGGTGAAAGTCTTTTCTATTTCAGCAACAAGCTCGCCTTCCTTTAAATAATCCCCCTTTTCCACAGGCATCCTGATTATCTTCCCGCTTGCCTTGGATTTTAATTCCACGACTTTTAAAGGTTTAATAGTCCCTGTTACGTTAACAGAAATAGAAATGTCCCCGCGCTTGACCTTAATGATACCTGTCTGCTCCTTTCCTTTTTTATTTTCACTGAATATTTTATTTTTAAATATATAAAAACCCGCGATAGACAAAATAATCAAAATCACTAAAATAAATATTCTCTTTTTCACCTGGACATCTCCTTTTTTGCTGCTTTTCCCGGCCTGCTTATAATCTCCCCTTCTTCCAAACCCGATATAATTTCAGTAAAATCCCTGTTGCTTATTCCGGTTTTAATCTCACGCTCTACCGGTTTTCCTTCCCTGGCCACAAATACCTTTTTCTTATTGTCCGCATTTATAATCACATCATTAGGCACAAATAAAACATTTTTACGTTCTTTTATTATCATTTGGAGATCCATTTTCATTTCCGGTAAAAGTAATGCCTTCGAATTTTTTATTTCAACCGTTATTTCAGAAATCTTTATTTTTTTAATGGCAACTTTCTTAGGCATTATTTTTGTAATGCGCCCGGTAAAAACATTTTCAGGAAATATGTCCGCGATTATCTTTACTGATTGGCCGGTTTTTATCCCGCCGGCATTTTTCTCGGCAACATTGGCATTTATATAAACATTTTCAAGATTTGCCATTGAAGCTATGGTATATCCTGCAGTATCAGCCAACATTTCAGGCAGTAGAACACCGCCTTCTTCAATATTTTTCCGCAAAACAGCGCCTGAAACAGGAGCGGTTATTACGGTCCCTTTTAAATTATCTTCGGCAATTTTTAAAGCCTCCTGTTTTTTAGAAACTTCGGATTCCGCCGCAATAACACTCTTTTCTCTTGACTCCTGCTTTTTTATCTTTTCTTTGGCTTTTGCAAGTTCCACTTCCGCTTGTTTTATCCCAAATTTCTCCGCATCAATTTTTTCTTCCACAATTGGTTTTTTTGTTAATTCCAAATATTCAAGCACCAGGTTATATTCGGATGTTACGGATTCCAATCTTGCTTTTAACGGTCCCAGCTCCTTATTTGGAACAGGTCCTTTTTTATTTAATTTATTAATTTTTTCCTGTATTTCATTTATAGCAAACCTGAGATCTACCTCTTGTTTTATAAGTTCCGATTCAGTCGCAATATTATCTTTTTTTAATGCCTCCTTCATTTTTTCTTTTTCAATTGCTTTTTTTAACTCAAGTTTTGCACGTCCCAAATTATCTTCCGCGGTCTTTAAAAGCCGCTGGTTCCTGTTTTTTTCAGTTTCAATTTCAGTTTTTATTTTTCCAAGCTCAGTTTTTGCCGCGTCCAGGTCCGCCAGGGCCTGCTCCTGGGCATGCTTGGCAAAAGTATTCTCAATTTCCGCAACAAGCGCTCCTTCTTCCAAAAAATCGCCTTTTTCAACTGGCATTCTTAGTATTTTTCCCCTTGACCCGGATTTTATTTCCACAACATTTATAGGTTTAATGACTGCCGACAAATTAACAGAAATAGAAATATTGCCGCGTTTTACCTCAACGATGCCCGCCTGAGAACCACTTCCGCTTTTTTTCCCGGACATTATGTTTCTAAACACAAAAAAACCGCCAGCGGATAAAACAATCAAAATCACGAAGATAACAAGTCTATTTTTCACCTGAAAATGTCCTTTCTATATTTCCTCACCAACGGCCTCTTCCCATTCTGCCAATTTAATCTTATAATTATAATACGCGTCTAAAAGATTTATCTTCGATTCCGTGTAAATGACCTCGGCATCAATCAAATTTAAATTTGAGACCAGTCCATTTTGATACTGAATTTTTACTATATCATAATTCTCGGAAGCCATGTCCAGATTTTTTTTGTTTATTTCAAGCGAGGTCCTCAGATTATCCAAATCGTTATGGATTTTTTCGATATTTAAAAGTATTTCTTTTTCGATCTTCCTGCGCTCTTCTTCGATCCTGTTTTTACTGGTTTCCGCCTGCCTGATTGATGCCCTGGTCAAACCCGCGTCAAAAACAGTCCATGTCAAATTCATGCCGACCCGCCACTCCATATTTTTAAGTTCCGGTTTACTGTCATTCCAATTATAGCTTCCGGAACCGGTAACTGCCGGCAAATAACCCGTACGGGCAATTTCGATATTCACGTCCGAAATTTCCCTGTCATAATCTTTTATTTTCAATTGGTAATTATTCTGCAGGGTCCTGCTGGTATATTCTTCAAGTATAAAACGTTCCGCCAGTATTTTTTTAATTCCTTCGTCTATGCTTTCCCTGGCGGTATACTGAAAATCAGACGCGAGAGGGATATTCAATAGATTATTTAAAACCATTTTGGCTGATTTAAGATCGTTTTGGGCGGTGTTTAAATTCTGCCTGGTTTTCTCGAGTGTAATCTCCGAGCGCAGGACATCTGTTTTTATGGCCTTCCCCACCTCAAGTAAGTCTTTCGAATATTTAAGCTGCTCTTTATCACGGGCAAACGACTCTTTATAAAATTCAAATTTTGACTGCAGTTTCAAAATGTTATAGTATGCCGTTTTAACCGCCAGAACAATTTCGTGCTTTACTTTTGAATCAATAAACCTGGTTTGAGAAGCGGATAAACCGGCCTGGCTGACTAAAAGATAGACCCTTCTGTTAAAAATATTCTGGCTAAGTGACAAAGAATTAGAATATGTCTCCCGCGTGGAAGAAACAACCCCGGAAGAAACAATGCCGGGACTGCCGTTTTCCTGCCCCCTGCGCAAATAACTCGACCCTATGTTAAGAGAGGGAAATAAAGACGCCTGGTTTTTTCTTTTCTGGAGAAAAGCGTTTGCCTTATTTTCCTGGGCTATTTTCCAGTCAGAATTATTCTCCAGGGCAATTTCAACCGCCCCATCCAGCGTCAATTCATTAATGGACCCCGTGGTTTGCCCTTCAGAATATATATATGTCTTTTGTGCTGCTGCACAAATAAAAATAAAGACCAGTAGTATCATTTTTTTCATAAAACTATTATCCTTTTTCTAATAGAAAACCATCCCAAAAATTATTGGGTGATGACAATTTTCGACTTGTTTTTCATGGCATTTTCCTCCTTCTTTTAATACGTAATGTCAAAAATCTCTTTGACATTTTATTAAAATTCCTTATCATTATCGATAAAAATCAACTTTTTAAATGCTCCCCCCTGTTTTTAAGAAAATTTTGAGGTATAATAATCATCATATTGT
>JBFMCF010000117.1 GCA_040754625.1 bacterium
CGGCTTTCTGAATGTTACGGTCTCTTTTGTGTCTTCCTTGCCGGGTTTGGTTTTATGGCAGTCCGTACAATCTATCTCAGTATGGGGATTAGGCCTTCCTTTTTTCTTTGCGAATTCTTCTATTGCCTTGGAACCGTCTTCCTGGGCGGAAAATAAAGTTTGCCCCGAAAATATGGATATTGAGATTATTAAAATTATGCCCTTTTTATAATTTTTTATTAAATTAAACATTTCAAAATCCTAACTATTTTGCGGTTTTCCATATAATCTTAGGCAAAAACTCTTTAGCTGGAATTGTACCATTTTCTATCAATTTTATATATAATGTATCTTTAGAAAGTTCACTATTAATAGCTATTGCTTTAAGGTATTCCTCCTTTGAGTTTTTATAATCCGTTAAAAAATAATATGCAATTGCTAAATTAACATGTATTTCCGCATCTTTTGGGTTTAATGTAGTACAGACCATAAAAGATACCAATGCTTCATTATATTTGCCTAAATTTAATAAACATGCCCCGATATTATTCTGTGCTTCAATCCCCTCCGGCTGGGATTCACCCGCGCTGCGAAACACTTCCAGGGCTTTATCATATTCTTCCCGCTTTACATAATTTGATCCCCGCCTGACCAATGTTTTATAATCTTCTTCTTCTATCACCCCGCCGCCCTCCTCCTCTTCAGGGGACATTTCTCCCTGGCCTTTAAGTCCTCTTTCTTTTTTAAGTTTATCTTTTATAATTTCACGTAATAGTTTCTGGTATTCCTCATTTTCCGGGTCAAGCTCAATTGCCTGTTTAATTTCATACTCAGCTTCGTCCAGCAAATCAAGGGTCCTGTATATCTTCGCCGCCCAAAAATGATATTCCGGGCTGTCCTGGTTATTTTTTATGGCTAATTCTATTCCCGTTCTCGCGTCTTCATTTTTCTTTTGCGCAAACGAGATTTTAGCTATATAAAAATGGCTTTCTCCAATAAGGTCTTCTTTGCTCCCGATGGTAATCACCTTTCTAAATGCCTCCTCGGCTTCTTTATACCAATAATTGCCGGGCATCGAAAAATAACATACGCCCAGTTTAAACCATATTTCCACATTATCAGGAGTAATTTTTAAAAGTTTCTTAATAGCTTTAATAGCGTTTGAATAATCTTTTTTTTCTATATAATAATCAATCTGCGCGGAATATGACATCAAAATCAAATCTGCCGCCTCTTTATTCTGAAAATCCACGTTTAAAATAATATTACAAACAGCGACCGCTTTATCATACAAACCTACCATATAATAGTCTCTTGCTACTTCCATATGCGCCGAAATATATTCTTCTTTTTGCCCTATTGGATCAAGTTTTAAATCCTTTAAAGGGTCATATCCCTGAAATATACTTCGCAGGTTTTTAATGGCATCTTCATAATCCGGTTGTATCCTGAGCGCCTTCCTCAAATATTCAACCGCGATTTTCGGACTTCCCTGGTTATAGTAGGCCACTCCTAAATTCATGTATACTTTACGTATATTACGATGGTTCGGGTTTATTCTCTCGCAGCGAATTAATTCGCTTATCGCATCCCCATACATGCCCTCCCTGATATATATTCTTGCTATTTCCATGTGGGCATTGAAAAAATTTGTGTCTATCTCTATCGCCTTATTCAATTCTTCTATCGCCTGACGGTAATTTCCCATAAAGCCATAAGTAACGCCTACATTGAAATAGAGCAATCTCATGTTGACGCTTTTCAGGTTAAAATTTGCTTCACGGTAAACAGCGTTTTCCTGGATGGCCCTCTTGAATTCCTTAATAGCCATTTCATAATTATCCAGAAAATAAAAGGCTACCCCTAAATAATTATGGAGTTTATCCAGGTCTTTATAGGTGGGATCTAATTCTTTTACTTTTCTAAGGACTGTAATCGCATCTTCATATGCCCCCATCCTTAAATGGGCCAATCCTTCATTAAAAACAGCCCTGATATGCGCGGCTGATCTTGAATCCGGGACAAGCTCCTGTACCTTCTTGAATTCTACTATCGCCAAATCCTGGTAAGGGATTAGGTAAGTATATACTAAGCCTAATTGGTAATGCACTTCAACACAATTCGGGTCATAGCGAAGCGCCTTTTCAAAGTGCAGCCTGGCCGCGTTATATAATTTTTCTTTCAAAGATGACATACCCTCTTTATACGCTTCATCCGCTTTAACATTACCGCATATCTCCGCGTCCACCTTTCTTCTGATAAAAAGGCAAAATATCAGTAAGGATATCAATCCATAGTAGTAAATTTTGAACTTAAAGGCCCTGAAATTTAATAATCCCATTTTTTTGTTTTTCACCTTACTTACCTAAACAAAATTGTGAAAATATTTCATTAATTATATCTTCCCTGGCTAGCTTTCCTGTCATTCGTTCCAGGGAATCCAAACATAATATAAGGTCATGAGATATAAACTCTTCTGATAACCCTTGGGCAGCCGTTTCTCTTGCTTTGTTTAAAAATTCCTTCCCCATACGAAGCAATTCAATTTGACGGATATTGCTGATTCTTATATCTTTCTCACTCGAAAACAAACCATGTTTTAGTATTTTATCTCTAATTTTTTTCTTTAACCCCTCTATCCCTAAATTTTTAAGCGCAGATATTTTTATTATATCCTTTTTTGAAGACAGGCATAGATTTTTATTGTAGCAAATATTTTTCTTTAAATCAACCTTATTTATTATAAAAATAACCATTTTATTTTTTGTCAAGTCTAATAACTTTTTATCTTCAGGCGTCAAATTTTCGCTCCCGTCGATAACTAAAAGTAAAATATCTGCATCGGATAAGACTTTGTGGCTACGGGACACCCCCTCTTTTTCAACAACATCCCTTGCATCCCTGATCCCAGCGGTGTCTATAAGGATTAAAGGGATACCGTCTATATTGATTTCTTCTTCAAGGGTATCTCTTGTGGTTCCCGGAATATGAGTGACAATTGCCCTTTCTTCTTCCAGCAATCTATTAAGAAGGCTTGACTTCCCGACATTCGGCCTGCCGATAATCCCTATTTTTATACCTTCTCTCAGAACCCTGCCCTCATCCGCTGTTTCTAAAATATCCGAAAACACCTTATCCAGGTTCATTAATTCTTTGCAAATTTCTCTTTTTGTCAACTCCCTTATATCCTCTTCCGGATAATCAATTACTGCCTCTATATGCGAAATTAATCTTTTTAATCTCCTTTTCAACTCCTCTACTTCTTTGGATAATCCCCCTTTTATTTGATGAAAAGACATTTTCAGGCTTCTTTCTGTCCTGGACCGGATAAAATCAGCTATTGCTTCTGCCTGGATAAGGTCAATCCGTCCGTTCAAAAAAGCCCGTTTGGTAAATTCTCCGGGTTCAGCGAGTCTTGCCCCGCATTTCAGGGTAATCTCTAAAACTTTGCGCAAAGATAAAAATCCGCCGTGGCAGTTTATTTCCACAACATCTTCACGGGTATAAGTTTTCGGCCCCTTCATTAAAGAAATCAAAACTTCTTCAATGGTTTCCTTTGTCTTTGGATCACGAATAAATCCGTATAAAATTTTTCTTTTATGATTTATATTAAAATCTATTTTTTTTGCTGGAAGGAAAAATATTTTTTTTGCTATTGAAAAGGCCTGCGCACCGCTTATTCTTACGATTCCAATACCGCCAATCCCCAGCGGTGTAGAAATAGCCGCAATAGTATCTTCTGGCATCACTAATTCCTAATTACTGTTCTTTTATAAGAAAATACTGCTGAATAATGGTAAAGATATTATTCAGCGTCCAATATAAAACCAGCCCGGAAGGAAAATTATAAAACATAACCGCAAAAACAACAGGCATAGCATAAAACATTATCTTTTGCTCACTGGACTTAGCGCCAGCCGGCATCATGTTTTGCTGTATGATTTGCGTAATAACCATTATGATTGGTAATAAATTAATATTATTGCTAATGACCGGGAGCTGGAACGGCAGATGAAAGATCGTATCAGGCTGGGAAAGGTCTTTTATCCAAAAGATAAACTTTGCCTGTCGAAGCTCAATAGTATTTTGCAGCGTATTAAACAATGCCCAGAATATCGGAATTTGCAAGATCATCGGCAAGCACCCCCCAAACGGATTAACTTTTCTTTCTTTGTATAATTGCATTACTTCCGCATTCAATCCCTTAGGATTATCTTTATATTTTTTCTGTAATTTTTCTATTTCAGGCTGAAGTTTCTGCATTTTTTGCATAGAAACAAAACTCTTCCTGGTTAAAGGCCCTAAAATAATTTTTACCGCTAACGTCAATAACACAATAGCAATTCCATAATTTGAAGCAAACTTATTTATTCCGTTGAGGACAAATAAAAGACCTATGCTTAAATAGCTAAAAAAACCGAAATCAATGTTTTTCTCTAAACCTTTCCCATATTTTTTTAATAAGCTGTATTTTTTTGGTCCTGCAAAAAGATCAACAGTAAACTGCTTTTTACTATTTGCCCCTATCTGTCCGGCGGAAACATTTAATCCTGTTTCTATACCATGCTGCGCTGTTTTTTGTATTTTAATATCGGATTTTTCCTTTTGAGGGATTAATGCCACAAGAAAATATTTACTATTAATCCCAAACCATTTTATTTCATCTTCAATATTAACTGGTTCCTTTAGTTTGGCTTCTTTTATCCTTTTTAACTCCTTGCTGTAATTTATATTTATTACACTGTATAACTCGCGTTCTCTTTCATATTCTTCACTAATTCCTGGCCCCCACATAAGATAAAGCGGATCAAGCATAAGCTTTTCATTTGTATGATTAACAAGTTCCATTGAAAATTTGAAACTATATTCATCCGGCATTAAAATAAAATTCTTTTTAATTTCTAAGCCGTTCGGATACAAAAAACTCAATTCAACTTTTTTACTTCCATCCCCGTTATCATTACAATTAATTTCATAATCTTCCCTGTTTAACTCTATATTATTAAACCATAACCCGCCGGAGTTCCCTCCATTAATAAGGTCGATTTCTTTCCCTTCCTTATCCTTGTATTCTTTTAAAAAAATATGTTTTATCCATCCGCCTTTTTTTGAAAATACTATTTTCAGAGTATTCGTCTCTGCGGTAAACTCTTTACCGCTAAAATCTAAATATCCTGGCGGTTGTGTGGCTTTTTCTTCCTGAAAAATTTCTTCTTTTTCTTCCTGCTTTATAACCGGCTTTTTATTGTATTTTGGCCCAAATATACCAAAAACCGCAAGAACTAACCCGCTTAAAACTAAAGCTATTATTAATCTTTTTTCCATTTATTTACTCCAATTCTCAAGGGACCGGGTCATATCCGCCTTTATGAAACGGCTGGCATTTTAGGAGGCGGAATATTCCCAGGTAAAGCCCGCGCATTAATCCATGTTTTTCCAACGCTTCAATAGTATAAGCTGAACATGTGGGAATAAAACGGCAGGAAGGAAATTTTAAGGGAGAAATACATAAACAATAAAATTTAATTGTCTTAATTAAAATTTTTTTCATATTTTAGGATGTGAATCAGGTTTAGTTGTTGAGTCCCTTAATTGTAAAAATACTTTTTTAATAACAGTTTCGACATTAGAAAAAATATATTTTGCGCCATAACGGGGGATAAAAACTAAATCAAAGCCCGGTATCAGGCTTTTATTTTGCCGGTAAATTTCCTTAATTATCCTTTTTGTTTTATTACGAACATGTGCCTTGCCGAACTTTTTCCCTATCCTTATTCCCAGCCTGTCAAAAAATAAATTATTCCTTATAAAAAACAGATAAAAATATGGATGTGTAATTCTCTCTCCTTTTTTAATTACACGATTATAATCTATTGTATTTTTTAATCTCTCTTGCCCGGAGAAACCAAATTTTTTCACATCCCGCCCTAACTATTTAAGAAAATCTATACAGCCAGCCTCTTTCTTCCTTTTGCTCTTCTTCTTTTAATTATCTTTTTCCCGCCACATGTGTTCATTCTGACCAGAAACCCGCAAGTTTTTTTTCTTTTCCTTTTTTTAGGATTATAAGTAAAATGCATTTTTTCTCCTTTTTATATTTGACTATCCATATTTTTATAGTATAATTTCTTTAAAAATATATTTAAAGCTTAAATTAAAAAATAGATTATATCTAAATATTAAATTAAAGTCAAGCCTTTCCAGTTAAAATCAAATAAAAATTTAATCTTGTGGAAAAAATGTTAATAAGTTTTTTTATTTGGTTTTTAAAACTGTTTTTTTTATATAATTATTATATAAACTATTTTTTTTATAGGATTAATTAAACTGATAAAAACTTATATTATTGCTTAAATATTAATTAATAACTATATATAAATAAACGATCTTTTACTTATCCACACTTGTGGATAAACTTGTGGTTAACTCAATATGAATCTTTGGGATAAAATTAAAGAAAATATACAGACAAAAATACCGCATCAGGCTTTTGATACATGGTTCCGCCCTACACAAATGCTTTCGTCTTCCAATAATAACATCCAGATTGAAGTCCCAAATATTATTTATAGGGATTGGCTTGTAACTCATTATACAGATATAATCAAGGATATTATTAAGGAAATTACCAATGAAGAAAAGGAAATTATTTTTTCTATTACTCAAAACCAATTAAATCCCGCAGAGGTTAAACATTTTATACATAAAGAAGAACCTGTAATATTTGAGAATAACTTGAACACAAATTATATATTTGAAAATTTTGTTGTAGGAAACAGCAACCGGTTTGCCCATGCAGCTTCGATCGCCGTAGCGGAGTCTCCGTCCAAAACATATAATCCATTTTTTATATATGGCGGTGTCGGTTTAGGTAAAACACACCTATTACATGCTATTGGCAACTCGGTTTTAAAAAAGTATCCCAGTTTAAAAATTATGTATCTTTCAACTGAAAAATTTGTGAATGAATTCATAAATTGTATACGTGACGGTAAGGACATTATATTCCGTAATAAATACCGCAATATAGACCTGTTATTAATAGATGATATACAATTTTTAGCTGGTAAAGAAAGGACACAGGAAGAATTTTTTCATACTTTTAACACTCTATATGATGCGCACAAACAAATAGTTATTTCAAGTGACAGCCCCCCAAAGGAAATACCCACATTGGAAGAGCGGCTGCGTTCACGTTTTGAATGGGGGTTAATTACGGATATTCAAGCCCCTGATTTAGAAACAAGGATTGCAATACTTAAAAAAAAGGCGGAAAAAGAAAAAATTAATTTATCTAATGATGTCGCTTTATTTATAGCTAATAAAATTAAAGCAAATATTAGGGAATTAGAAGGTTCACTCATCCGCACAGTTGCATATGCTTTCTTAACTAAAAGACCTATCGACCTGGAGCTGACAAAGGAGGTTTTAAAAGATATATTCCCTAAAGATTTTGATAATATTAATATTGATACAATCCAGGAGGTAGTCGCGAAATATTTTAATATCCCGACTTCTGATATGAAAAAAAAGAAAAGATCAAAATCAATAGCGTTTCCAAGACAGGTAGCAATGTATTTATGTAGAACTTTAACAAATCTATCTTTACCTGAAATCGGTGAAAATTTTGGAGGTAGAGACCACACAACTGTTATCCACGCATGTTTAAAAATAAAAGGCCTAAGAGAAAAAGATTTAAACTTTAATAACCAGGTTGAGGAAATAACTAGTAAATTAAAAAATTAACCCACCTGCGGCGGGTAGGTGTGTATTATATGTTAATAAGTTATTAATAAAATTTTTTTATTTTTTTAATATTAATCATGTGGATAAAAATAACAAATTATCCCAAACTTATTATTTTAAATTTACTATACCCTGTATAAAATTTCTGGTTTTTCAACATATTAACAGAGCATATTAACCTTATTATTATATTGATATATAATAAATAAGATAATAATATATATAAAAAAGGAGATAAAATGAAATTTAAATGTTATCAAAAAGATATTTTAAAAAGTATACAATGTGTTCAATATATTATCGAGAATAAAAATACCCTTCCGATTCTTTCCAATATTTTATTGGAATCCCAAAAAAACGAAATTTTAATTACAAGCACAGACCTTGAAATCGGCATAAAAACATTTTTTCCCGCGAAGATAGAAAAAAAAGGAGTAATAACTATTCCTGCAAAGAAATTCAGTGAGATTATTAATGAAATGCCCGATGGTGAAATTGAAATAGAATTAATTAAAGATAACTTAATTAATATTAAAAGCGGTTCTATATCTTTCAATATTAACACTATATCTTCAGAGGATTTTCCTAAATTTCCATCATATAAAGATAATGAAAATTATTTTTTAATCCCCGCTAAAATTTTAAAAAAAATGATAAATGATACTATTTTTTCAGTATCACACGATGAAACCAGGTATGTTTTAAACGGGATATTGATTGAAAAAGAGAAAAATGAGGTTAATTTTGTTGCAACAGACAGCCATAGGCTGGCTTATATAAAAGAAAAAGTATTAGAAGAGAAAATAAAAGATTTTAAAGTGATTGTTCCTTATAAATCAATAAAAGAAGTTAATAGGCTACTTACAGAAGTTGAGAAAGACGTGAAAGTTATAGTTGAGGAAAAACAGATAGTATTTCTGATTAATAATATTATATTAATTTCAAGGTTAATCGACGGGCTGTTCCCGGATTACAAAAAGGTTATCCCCGCAAAACCAGAACATAATTTTTTAATAGAACGGGATAAAATCCTCCAGGCGACAAAAAGAATTTCCATATTAACAAGTTCAAAAACGATGGCAGTTATCTATAAACTGACACAGGGAACACTGAATATAAATATAAAAAATCCGGAGGAGGGGGAGGGACAGGAGATTTTAGAAATTAATTATACCGGCCCCGATATAGAATTTGGCTATAATTATCGTTATTTATTAGATATTTATAAAAATATAGAAGATAAAGAAATAGTGTTTGAATTTACAAAGCCGTTTCACCCCGGATTAATAAGACCAAAATCAGAGAAGAATCCGATTTATATTATCATGCCGATTAGAATTTAAAATTTGATATAGGTCGTATAAGACCCGTAAGACCCATAATGTACTTAAGAAACATTACAATTAATAATCTTCGTAATCTGATAAAAGTTAATATAGAATTTGGAAAAGGTTTAAATTTTTTTATTGGAGAAAACAGCCAGGGAAAAAGCAATTTAATAGAAGCTCTTTATTTGCTTTTGACATTTAAATCCCTGAAGACAAATTATTATGATAATATAATTACTTTTGATTCTAAATTTTTTTATGTAAAAGGTTTACTGATAATAAAGGATAAAAAGCAGGTAATTGAGGTTGTTGGGGAAAAAGAAAAAGGTAAAAGGTTAAGAATTAATAATAAAATCCAGATAAATCCGGATTATCTTGTTAATAGATTTCCAACCGTAGTTTTTACCCCTGAAAATTACAACATTATCAAGGGTATGCCTTCCGGCAGGCGCAATTATTTAAATTTCCAAATATCCCAGATTAGCGCACGATATTCTGATAATCTTAAGCAGTACCAAAAAATTTTGAACCAGAAAAACCTGATACTGCAGGAAAAAACAATAAAAAAAAATATTGATTTATTAGATTCATGGGATAAACAGTTAATAAAATACGGGGTTGAATTAATAATGAAACGGAATATTATTGTGAATAAAATAAATATATTAATAAAGGGAATTTATAAAAACATAATATCACAGGAAGAGGTTGATGTTGCCTATAAATCATTTTTACCAAATAGTATTTTAAATGATAAAAATGAAATAATTAAGACATGGGAAAAACTTATTTTAAAAAACAGAGATGAAGAGATAAAAAAAGGATTTTCTATATCCGGGCCGCATCGCGACGATGTTATTTTTTATATGAACGGGAGAGATGTTAAAAGTTTTTCCTCGCAGGGACAGATAAAAAGCATTTTATTGGCGCTGAATCTATCTGAAATATATTTTATTTTTAGGGAAACAGGGGAATACCCGGTAGTTTTATTTGATGAATTATTTTCAGAACTTGACAATAAAAGGATAGAAAACATTTTTAACGCCCTACCAAAAGATATTCAGATATTTATAACAGAGGTTGATAAGTCCAAGATTAAAAATAAAAAAGGTGAATGGTTTAAGGTAGAAAAAGGACAGGTGGCAAGAGATTCCTTTTAATATACGATTATTCCAGTCCCCTTCCAATTTCCCGTATTCTCGGGACATGGTAATATTTATACCGGAAGAGAGAATCAAACCTGTGGCAGTCGGCGCATAAAGTAAAATCTTTCTGGCGCAGGAAACTATTGGATGCGGTCCCTTCTGTATTTTGTCCCGGGGTATTATTGGGTTTCCCTGCTTCCCATTGATGCGGATTGTGACAAGACCCGCAGGATATAATACCATGTTTTACCCTGAGGCCGTCGTCTTTATTAAACATGGGGAGCGCCCCGTGTTCGCGTTCAACACGCCTGCCGACATTAGTAACCACAATATCAGTTGGATGCATATCAACCAGTGGAACCTTATTTGCCGCGCATTGGTTGGCCGCGTGGCAGCTTTTACAGAGCATAGACGGAGTTTCCGGGCTTTCTTGAGGTAATTTTGCCCATATGAGTAGTTTACCAAAGGCATTATGAGGAATATGGCATGCGCTGCACGGGCCGCCTTCTTCTGCCGTTTGATTAATAACGTTTTTCTCGGAAGGCGCGGTAATCCTCATATCATGTTCTGTATTAACAACATATTTCTTTTGCAAATGGCATGTTGTGCACATCTCGGAATTTTTATTATTTTTTCTTAAGAAACTGTTTTTAATATCCCCTTCGGTTTTTATCCCGGGGCCATTTTCTTTTTTGTCAGGGTCCCACTGGTGGAGATTATGACAGGTAGAGCAAAGAACCTTGCCCCTTTCAATATCTTTGGCCCCCTGTAACGTGAATATCGGGAAAGGGGATTCCCCCTTAAGCCCCAGGCGGCTGAAATCTACGCCGACAGGATGTGTTCCTCCGATTTGTTTTGTATTTGCGCAGCCGTTTTTGCCGTGACAGATGTCACACAGAGGAGTGATGGCGTCAACCCCATTTCCTTTTTGTTTTGCCCATAATTTTTCCGCCACTGCGTTATGCGGGACATGGCACGCCCCGCAAGGCCCGGATTCAAAAACAGTCTGTCCTAGCATATTTTTTTCTTTTGGCGCCGATACCTTCATGTCATGGTCACTGCCTACAATATAACCTTGCGCGCTGTGACAGTCGCGGCATAAAGTCGCTTCCGGATCAGAGGCGAGACGGAGAAAACTGTTTAAAGCTGTTCCTTCAATATTTTCTTTGGCACTTCCTTTTGATTCCTTTCCCGGGTCCCATACATGCGGGTCATGACAAGTGTAGCAGTAGACATTTCCGTTTTCCTGTTTTTTCGCATCTTTATTAAATGTAGGAAGTGTCGTTGTCCCTCCGACATTTGCGATTGGCACATCTACAGGGTGGGAAAATTTTCCCGGCTGTTTCTTTTCCCCGCATTTATCATCTGAATGGCATGAAAAACAAAATTTAGAAGAAGAATCCGCGTCGCCGCCTAAATCCCTTGCCCAGATTCTGGGGCCTAACCCGTTATGGACAACATGACATGGGCTGCATATGCCGCCGGTTTTGCGCGTGTTATCTTCGAAGTTTTTAACCTTCGGAGCTGTATTTGCAAGGTCATGGTCAGTCCCCTCAATAAAGGTCTGTTTTTCGTGGCAATCCCTGCATAAATCAGGAGACGGGAAGTTGGCTATTCTTAAAAAACTGTTTGTCTGGTTTCCTTCTGTATTTTTACGTTTTGATACTTTTTTATTTACCGGGTCCCATACATGGGGGTCGTGGCATGAGTTGCAGTATACACTGCCTTTTTCTGAAAGCTCACCTTTATTATTAAATAACGGCAGGGTAGAACTTCCGTCTGCGCCGGAAATCGCGACATCTGTCGGATGGGTAAAAGTAACAATTTTTTTATCTGCGCCCGGATTTTTTTCAGAATGGCAACTAACACATAAATTTGTAGAAGTGTCTTTACCGGTCTGAGGAACTTCCCGTGCCCATATTTTGCGCTCTTTTCCATTGTGCGCCAGGTGGCAGGCACTGCATATTCCGCCGGATGAACTTGTTTTCCCTTCAATATTTTTCGCGTCTTTAGCAGTAATAGACAAGTCATGTTCCGTATTTTCCACAAAGAATTTATCTTCATGGCAGTCTTTACAAAGGGAGGATTTCGCATCATTTGATTTGCGGAGAAAACTATTTGTAAAATCGCCTTCCCTGTTTTGGCTGTAAGCTGTGTCTATTTTATTCGGGTCCCATACATGGGGGTCGTGACAGCTTGTGCAGAAGATATTTCCCTCCCCGTCTGTTTTTTGTTTTCCCAATTCGTCAAATAGAGGAAGGGATGATGTCCCGTCCGCTTTTTTAATTGATTTATCTGTCGGGTGAGAATATTTATCAATGGGTTTTTTGCCGGCAGATCCGTCTTTGTTGTGACAGCTGATACAGAGCTGTGTGACAAAATCACCATCGCCGGTAAGTTTTTTTGCCCACCCGTGGGAAAAATGGCACGGCCCGCAGATGCCCGACTGCTCAACAGTCTGATTTTTTATGTTTGGTTCGTCCTTTGCCGTAATAGCTAAATTATGGTCTGAATAAAAAACAGCTTTTTTATCTTTATGACAGTCCAGGCAGATAGATGATTGATCATTGCCTAAAACCAGAAGAGGGGTATTTTTTATCCCTTTGTGCGGCAAATGGCATGTAGTACAAATCATTTCTTTATTTGGACCGAGAGCGCCTCCCGCCTTCATAATATCTTCAGCAATTTTTACCTTGTCTGAAATGATATTGACCGGGTGTTTTATAGAGGATATAGAATCACGAATACCCCGGATTATTTTATTTTCATGGCATGTGTTGCATAACCCCGAGAATTTGTT
This sequence comes from bacterium, assembly GCA_040754625.1. Lineage (NCBI taxonomy): Bacteria > bacterium. The sequence goes on from JBFMCF010000117.1 coordinate 12,999, forward strand.
ATCTGCCAGAAGATTTCGCGTTTTTGGAGCGGAATCATGTATTTTATGACAGCTTTCACATACTAATTTTTCATCCACTCCTTTTCTTGCGCCTAACGCCGTAAGGGATGGAGCAATAACGGCTTCTGACGGAACCAAATTAACCGGATGTGTCCCCTTTTGTTCACCTTCCTCTATCCCGTTAGCATATTTTGTTTCATGGCATTGACGGCATAATCCTGAATTTTTATTTGAAACAGCCATAATTTTGCCGTCAGTTCCATCATTGGCGGCGTTATCTGCGGCATTATGAACCTTGTGGCAGCTTTCACAGATGACTAAATTGTTTTGCCCGAAAGTCAACCCTTCGGGGTGCATTTCATTAGCCAAAGGAACATCGACAGGGTGAGTCCCTGTGTTCTTCTCACCGGTGTCCTTATTGAGTTTGTCCATATGGCATATTTCGCAGAAAGAAGAATTTTTATTATTATCAGCCAGCAGATGTGTTTCTTTTGCAGCATAATGCGGGGAATGGCAGGAAACACAAATTAAACTTTTGTCTTTACCTGTGCTGGACGGGTTTCCGGAATGCCAGCGGTATGGAATGGATGCCTTTTTTTGCGGGACATTTACCGGGTGGGTATCGTGCCCTGCGCCTTCTTTTTTACTTGGGTTATTTGTATGGCATGCCTCGCAAAGTTTCGCAGATTCAACTTCGGGGCCCTTGACGGGAAACAGCAAAAGGTTTTCCGCCTCGGCGGAGTGAATTTTATGACAGCTTTCACAGATTACTTTATTGGGTTTGTCCCCGCTGTATGCCCCGGCATCTTTTAATTCCTTTGTGAAAGGGATAGAATCAACATTAATAGGATGCATCCCCTCTTTTGGGCCGTTTGTCTTATCTTTATGGCAGTCCATGCACATTTCTGAGTTTTTATTCTCCTGGCGGAGATAAGTTGCCCGTTCAGGCACCACCCCGTCCTGTGCGCCTACAGCATGGGCTGTATGACAGCTTCCGCAGTCCAACTCCCCGTAGAAAGTGCCGTCTTCGTCTTTATAAGCAAAATTGTTCATAAAATACAACGGGTATTTATCAGCAATAGTTACTTTTTTAGACGGAACTATTTTTGTGGGATGTGATATCTTTTTTTTCCATGCTTTCCGGGAATCAACCATTGAACCGTCATGGCAACTGTAACATATCCATTCATCAGTTACATATCTTTTATGGCCGATGTAGCGCGGTATTCGATCGGGATTATCTTTTATTGAATGATCAGGATGCCATTCATAATGGCATACAGCACATTCCTGCCGGGAGCTTTCAGGCATAACGCTTCTGGCCAAACTTGGATTTTGGGCAAAAAGCGTAAAAAATATTATTAGAGAAAGGAAGAAAAGACGCTTCATTATTATAATTATTGTAGATTAAAGACTTCAATCAGGTTGGCAATCATTTCAACCACATAGAGATGGTTAGATTCATCGGTTAAGATACCAACGGGTGTTATAAAATTTCTGCGGTTATTATATTCATTGTTGATTAGAGAGATAAATTCCCCATCCCTATTAAATACTTGAATGACCCCAAGGAAACTGTCGCTTATAAATATCCTGTCCTGTTTATCTATAGTAATGCCTTTTGGCCGGTAGAAAGTTCCTTTTTTAATACCCCAAAGGCCTATCTGGCGCAGATAATTTCCCTCCTGGTCAAAAACCTGCACTCTTGCGTTAATGACATCAACTATATAAATTTCACCTTTGCTGTCGCTTGAAAGCATAAAAGGGAACCGGAATTCCCCCTTCCTTCTGCCGTTATTACCCCACTCTCTTATAAAATCGCCCTTTTTGTTATATACTAACACCCTATGGTTGTCGTTATCTACAATAAAACATTTGTCTTTTACAACAATAATATCTGTCGGGTCTGCCGGCAGTTTCTCCTCCCCCGGTTTTAATGAAAATTGGTGTTGGAAATTTCCTTCAGAATCAAATATCGAAATTCTGTGATTCTTGGAATCTGCGATATAAACCCTTCCATCAATATCGATAGTAATGCCTAAAGGGGTATCGAGTTCTCCCTGCTTATCGCCTTTCGCGCCGAATTCTTTAATAAATTCACCCTTCTGGTTTGTAACTACTACCCTGTGGTTTACACCATCGAGTATATACAGGTTACCGTTTGGGCCAAGGGCTATATCGCTGGGTTGATTTAATGGAAAAGAAGCAGGCCCTTTTATTTCGTAAAGAAGCCGGACTTTTATAGAAGTTTCTTCTCCAGCGATATAAGGATTATTAGTAAAAAGAGTTACGAAAAAAAGAAAGATAAAAATTTTTTTAAACATAAATTTAACAGATTGAAAAATAAGGGGGCAAGAATATCACTCCGCCCCCCCGCCCAATATTTAAATATAAAACGCTATTTCGTCATTAGCTGCTTTTTTTAACTCCAAAGAGATTTGGGATATAAAACCTGCCATACCTCCCAATAATCCCAGCGGCTTCCGTTCCAACCAGCTGATCCATGCGTTCTTGTGGATACCCGAGAGCTTTAAAAGGTAACACGCTTTTTACACGATGGCAATCCGTGCAATCCAGGCCGGGGTTTGAAACCGCCTGGTGTATACGCCCTTTCATCTGCCCCTGCAGGTCTGTAGATAACCTGTCTCTCATAGCCACGAATGGTTTCGCGAATTTTTCATCATCCATCCGCATGGTTATCATTTTGAACTGTCCGTTTTCTTCGACATACGGCGTAATTAAAGGAACATTGGCCCTTCCGGTAATTTCTTCGTCAAAAGCCGAAATAAGCTGGTTAACATAAGGTTTTATCCTGATTAAAGGCTCGACCTTCCTGCTTCCTTTTTTCAATTCGGCTATACTGGATGTTGTCCCGTCAAACCATCTGAACCCGCTGATTCCGCCTTTAACATCTTTAACATGGCATGTATTGCAGTCTATAAACGGAGCATGGAAATTAAGCATGGCCCTTGTAACCCTGTTTTTCGCGTGCGGCATATTGCCATGGCATATCACGCAAAGAATGGGATTTTCATTATCGAAAGGCGCGGCCTCCCCTTCGTTTTTATTGTGAAAATGGAATAGCCTGGATTCCTTTTCGCTTACTACAAGTTTTTCCGTTATAAGATTATGTTCCTCTCCGGATTTAACAGGTGCAACAAATGCTAATGCTATTACAGAAACCATGGCCACGGCTGCGCTTATTAATAAATTACGTTTTAGCATTATTTTTTACCTCCCTGTTCCCCTTTTTCTTTTGCCATCATTTCATCATACCACATTTTGTGTTCATGAATTACCTCATCTTCAGTCATTTTTCCTGTAATCCATGATTTTATCATCGGAAAGTTTTCCGGGACAAAATGTACATTATAGAAGTGAAATGTAAAAATAAATACCGTCGCTAGAAATGCTTCATCGCTGTGTACAATCCACGCGGCATTCATCCACCACCAGGGCATGAAAGACATAACAAACTCTCTCAAAAACAGACTCAGCCCCGTGAACCCGATCATTACCATACCCCAGTAGACAGCTAAGTAATCAAATTTTTCAGGATATGCCCATTTTTTCAAAGCGGGAGACTCTTTGTTTATTCCAAAAAAATATTTAAATTTATCGACGATATCTTTCCCGTCTTTTGCTGTCGGGATTAACGCCAGGTCCCCCGTTTTTAATCTGGAGAAAAAATTATTAAAAGGTGTCCACCCTTCAATTATCCATCGGCCGATCAAATAAAAAGAATGATAAATTAAAAGAACCCATGCGAGTATTCCGCACCATCTATGGATTACAGGAGCAATTTCAGGGCCACCAAGAAGTTTAAATAAAGGTTTTGCATACGGCATATGCGGGAATTTTTGAGGCATACCAGTAGCGACAAGGCCGGTAAATGAGATTACTACAATTAGATGCTGAATTATCTGGTGCGTACTGAGGCGCTCAAAAACCCTTGGTTCACTTGAACCTGTATGTTCGGCATGTTCCATAATCTTCACGCTCCTTTCTAAGTTATCCTAGTATTTTACGTACTAAGTCCAGTGTAATCATTGTAAGAACAAACGCTAAAGTTCCATAACAAAGCCAGAAAAAGGATTCTTCCAGAATGAAAAGCCCGATATAATTATGCGGAGCAATGTGCCCTACCGAACGCGCAAATGATTTATTTCCTTTTGCTTTCGGGTGGCAGATGTCAACACTGCATGTCTTTACAAGATTGTCTCTTTCCGGGTCAAAACGTTTTTCCTCTGTAATATATACAGCTGACGCGGTGTCCTTTTTGCTTTTTAGATCATGTATACCCGCGTCTCCGCCTGAAGGACGGTTTGGATCCATTGGATAATTGGCTTTGGTATGGCAGTCAGTACATCCGGCCCATCGCTCACCGCCATGGTAAACCATTTTATAATGAAATGTTTTTTCGTATTCCTTAACCGGTGCTGAGCTTAGTTTATGCCTTGTCATCATGTCGTTATTTCCGTGGCATTCAACGCAAAGCTGGACTACCTGATACTTGGTTCTATTTGTTTTCATATCAAAACGGTGTTTTGTATGGCGATAAAACCTTGCGGCAAAATCATCTTTATGGCAGCCGCGGCATCTTTTTAATTGAGCGTCATTAATCGGCGCAATTTCACTTCCAACTTTTTCGTAAACAGGATTTACATCATGGCAATAAACACAATACGGGGCATCGGGATCTTGTTTTTCCTGGGGCAGTTCCCTGTCAGCTATACCGTGTGAGCTTTCTTTGTAAGCAATATAGGCATTTTCGTGGGAGAAATATTTTTTATCGCTTGGGTCATCCGCGCGAGATGGTTCAATTATACTATGGCATACCAGGTTGCAACGCACCTTTTCTTTGATTAACGGTTGATGCGGAACTTTTGGTTCTCCGCCTTCCATAATATAATCGTGGCAGTCAACACAACGAACATTCCCATGGACTGACCTCGGGATGAAAATATCTTCCTCAATATAAAAATCCCTTTTTATTCCCTTTTCATTCATACGGACAATACCGGGATGATCATGGCACATCATACAATTGTCCGGATCGGCCACAGCGTAACTTGGGCGTTCTCCAAAAGTGAAGATACATACGAAGGCTAAAGAAAATAGGACAAAAAAGTTTTTAATAAAAAAATTTTTGTTCAAGATTTCACCTCCTCATTAGGAATAAATACAAGCTATATCCCCCTTAGATTATTAAAAAACAGGACTGATGTTAGCATAAAAATAATTCTTGTGTCAAGGAGAAAAAACTAGTGCGACTCAAACTTTAATATTGAGCCGTTAAATAATTTTACTAAATGGGCAATCCCGACAAAAACAAAAAAAGCCCCGGCTATCGATGTTACTCCGCCGCTTTTTAAACACAGGTAACCGCCGATGGAGTAAAAAGCTGTTTGTACCCATATGCAAATGATTTGTAAAAATTTTGCTACATTCATCTGTATTCCCCCCCTTCTTTATAAAAATCTAAAGTTCAAAATGCAAAATGCAGATATAAAGCATACCGCGATTTTACATTTTTAATTTTTCATTTTGCATTATTTAAGCCCTTGCCCCGCATGGCACACCTGGCATAATAACCCGTCTTTTTTAACCAGGCGGAGTTTATCCGGTTCATCCGCGCCCTTTGTCCCTGCGCCCCATGGAATGATTCCCTTTTCATGGGGATTGTGACATGTCGCACAAGTCACGTTTCCTTTATCGTCCATCGGAAGAAATACGTTCCGTTCGATTTCATAGACGCTTTTTCTTTTTTGCATATCCGTGGATGCCGGTTTTATATGGTTTTTCTGCCCCGGATGGAATTTATCTCTGTGACAACGGACACATAAATCTGTCATTGACGAGATAAGGTTGTTAAAATCCTGTTTTTGCGCCCTGACTTTCCTGTCAGGCTGGCTGCGGTGGCAATATAAACAGACACCCTCCCTGATTATTCCCCTGGAATCTATCTGGTCATGAACATTATATTTTACATATGCATCCCGTTCATGGCACTCAAAACATATGTCGCTGCGGTTCTGGTATGGCCCGCCGCGGAGAAATATTTTGTTGGTTTTTTTTGTTTCCTTTTTATTTGCTACCTGGCAATCTACAAGGTGGCAGGTGAGACATGTAATTTTCCCGTTAAAAAGCGCGAGGTTTTGGGGTTTGTGTTTTCCCGGCGCGTCAGCCAAAACGTCTACAGGGTGAAAATCAGCGGTCCTCCACGGGAATTCATCTTTATGGCAATGTAAGCAGACGGCCACGGTATTTCTGCCGAACCGTAAATTAGGGATACCCTTTGAAGGTTCTTCCAGATGGCATGTCAGGCAAAATGCGTTTTTCAGGTGAGGGTTTGTCTTTTTAGATTCATTTGCCAGGTCCTCATATTCCGGCGTAACAAGATGCCCTTTTTTAGAATAGCCGTGCACGTCATGGCATGTTATGCAAACAGGGTCTTTTTTTAAATCAGGATAAGGATTAACACCTTTATAGTGCGCGGAACTTAATTTATCATGGCAGAAGACACAGATGGTCTTTGTTTCCTGCCGGAGAGTTTCTTTAGGACTGGCGCTTATTTTAGGGTCGCTTGAGTGGCAAAATCCGCAGGGAGACATATCTGCCTTATGCGGTGTCTGCGATATGACATTTTCACCATGACAGCTTTTACAAAATGATTCGCGGTTTTCAAATGCAGGTTCGAAATCAAACGCGTTTTTTGGAAAACCCCGGAGCATGTGAAAATTACCCACACCCGTATGGAGGTCATGGCAGGTGGAGCAGACAACGGTCCCTGCAAAACTTCCATATTTCCCTAATGGAAAGATATCAGGAATTACCATAGATTTTTCCAGTTTTTTTGGGTCCATCCCCGTTGGGTGGAGGTTTGTTTTTTTATGACAACTTTCACATAAACTTATCTCATCAAACTCAAATGTATTTGCAAATGTATAAATTTCTTTTTCTGCCGAGCTTGGTACAGGTTTCCGCCTATGACAAGTTTCGCAGCTGACCCCGAGATGCGAATTAGCGATTTCTTCAAATAAAGGCTGAGGCTTAGCTTCCACATCTTCGGGTATAACAGTTGTGTCTTTAGCCTCTGTTGTATCTTCAGGTATAACTTTAGAGGAGTTTTCCGTCTCAGTATCTTCCTCTTTTTCCCTTTTTATTTGATTAATAATTTCTTCCTGGCTTTTTGTCCCGTATATCCCTCCCCCGCCGTATTCTTCCGCATTTGTAAAGAATAATAAAAGAGAGAAGGAATAAAAAAGAAAAATAATGAAAAAAATCAGATATAACTTTCTCATTGTTGAAAGACTTGAAATTAGAGAATAAACATCGTAGCATGGAACTTATTACTAGTCAATAGAAAAATTTAGTATCCCCTCTTTTGTACTTTGCCTTTAATTCTTACCCATGTATAATATTAGACAAGAAAGATAACATCAAGGAGGAATCAATGGTTAAAACGGAAAGAGAACTCAAAGATGCCATTAAAAGCAGGGCAATGGCCTACGTCTTTATTTATGAAGAAATGAAGAAAAATCTGGGAGTAAAAAAAACGGATAAAATTTTTTCCGATAGTATATACAAGTTCGGTGAATCAAAATGCGGGAAATATAAAAATGCCCTTAAAAAAGGCGGCCTGAAGGCCCTCGCGAATGAATTCGTTAAATCTTCCCCGCTCGGCGGCAAAATTTTCAGGCCGGGAATAGAAAAAGTGAATGAAAAAGAATGCGTCCTTACCATGAAAGCATGCCCCCTGGTTGAGGCATGGAAGGAAAATAAATTCTCTGATGAAAAAATCAAAACAATATGCGATATCGCCTACCAAATCGACCTCGGCACGTTCCACGCCTGCGGGCTATATATTGAATTTACGCACAGGATCGGCGCGGGGGATAAAAAGTGCAGGATGATATTAGCCCAAGTTCCGCAGTGTGATATTGGGAATGATATTTTTTAGCTAAAGGAAATCTAAAAAAGCTTGATAAATCAATAGCGGATTAAAAAAAAGTGAATGTAGTGCAGACCACCCTCTTGAAT
>JBFMCF010000118.1 GCA_040754625.1 bacterium
CTAACAGCACGAACATAAAACATGCTTCTATTATACCTTAGTGCGACAAAATTACACTTTTATCTCGCTAACTCATTGATTTTATTAGGTTTGTTTTTTTAGAAAAAGGAAGCTGGACAAGTCAGGAGAAGGCTTTCGGACTTATGAACTACGTTATCGGCACAAAATGTCTTTTAACAAATCCTCGGCAATTGGTCACCTTCAGGCGTGATAAGCGGCCTTTTACCGCCGATGGAAGTTTTTAGAAACACGCCAGCCCCTTTTGTTATTTTTCCTATTACAGCCGAATGTTTTCCATATTTATGTTTTTTTAGGATTTCCAGGCATTTGCCGGTGTCTTTATGGGATACGATAATGACCATTTTGCCCTCGTTCGCGAGGTAAAGAGGATCAAGTCCCAGTATTTCGCAAAAAGAACGGACAGGTTTATTTACCGGGATTTTATTTTCTTCTATCTCGGCGCCGGACCCGGATGCCTCGCATATTTCGTTTAAAACTGTGGCCAGGCCCCCGCGGGTCGCGTCGCGCATGGCGCGAATTTCGCATCCTTTGCCGAGACAGCCGCGTATCATATTATTTAACGGCGCGCAATCGCTCGATATTCCGCCTTTGAATTTCATGTCCTGCCGGGCGTTTAAAATCGCGAGGCCGTGGTCACCGACCGGCCCGTTAATAATTATATTATCATTAGCTTTTACATTATAAATTGAGATATTATTTTTAGTGTCCCGGAAACCTATGCCGGAAGTTGTAATAAAAATCCTGTCGCACTGCCCCCTGCCGACAACCTTGGTGTCGCCGGTCACGATCCTGACTCTTGCCTCGTTAGCGGCATTTTTTATAGAGACACAGATTTTTTCAAGGTCAGGGATTTTGAAACCTTCTTCGATAATGAAAGATACGCTTATATATTTTGGTACCGCTCCCATACAGGTTAAGTCGTTTACAGTGCCGCATACGGACAATTTCCCGATATCACCCCCCGGGAAAAATATCGGCGAAACCACAAAAGAATCTGTGGTGAAAAGGACTTCGCCTTTTTCTCCCGGCAATAAAGCGGAGTCCTCAAAACGGTCAAGTATCGGATTGGAAAAATATTTTTTAAAAATTTCTCCGATTAAACGATGGGTGGCCCTTCCACCGCTTCCATGGGACAATGTGATTATTTTGTTCCCGATATTTTGATTGAACATAATGGTCATAAATATTAGAAGTATTATAAGCTATAATCAAACGGCTGGCAAGCTTCAATGGAAGAAGAAAATTTTATTGACAGCGGGTTAAATAATCATATAATAAAAATATGGCCCCGGATGATTACAAATATGACCTCGTCCTTTTGCACGCTCCCGCGGTATATGATTTCCGTAAAACATCAATAATGTTCGGTCCTATAAGCGATGTGGTGCCTTCCAGTTCTATTTTTGAAATTTACCCGATCGGGTTTGGTTCTATCGCCCGACACCTTAAAAATAAAGGTATGCGGGTGAGAATCCTCAATCTTGCCGTAAAGATGCTTCTTGCCCCGGAACTGGATGTGGAGAAATTATTGGGCACAATCAAAAGCCGGGTATTTGGCATTGACCTTCACTGGCTGTGTCACGCGCATGGAAGCGTCGAAGTGGCTAAACTCGTAAAAAAAATACACCCGGATTCAAAAATAGTTTTCGGCGGTATCTCAGCCACTTATTTCCATAAGGAATTGATGACATATCCTTTCATTGATTATTGTTTCCGCGGAGATTCAACAGAACCTCTTATGGAAATGCTCATCAATACATTGAAAAACGGCGGAGATTTCGGCCAAATATCCAATCTCTGCTGGAGAAATAAACAGGGAGAAACGGTTTACAACGAATTTAATTATATTCCCGGGACGCTTGAAAATATACAAATCGATTACAAAAATATTTTCTTTTCCGCGTTAAGAGATTTGGACTTGTCCGGTTACCTGCCGTTTACTTCATGGGTCGATTATCCTGTCACGGCCATTGTCCTGAGCCGCGGATGTAACTATAACTGCAATGTCTGCGGCGGATCCAACGATTTTTACAGGGAACACTGCGGGAGACAGAAAGCGGTTTACCGGACGCCAAAAAACATCTGTGAGGAAATAAAAAACCTGGCGCATTTTATTAACGGACCGTTACTTTTAATCGGGGATTTATTTTTAAACGGGAAGGATTACAGCTATGAACTTCTTGAAGAATTTAAAAAAATGAAAATTTCCAACCAGATTATTTTTGAAGTGTCGCTTCCTCCCACAAGGGAGGAGCTCGTTCATATCAGCGAGGCGATACCTCGTTTTAATATATTGCTTTCGCCCGAGTCACATGACGAGCGGGTGCGTAGTTCTTTCGGCCGGCATTTCACGAACAGGGAAACGGAAGATATGATTGAAACCGCAGTTGAACTTGGCGTCGGCAGGATTGACCTTTTCTTTATGATAGGCCTCCCGGAGCAAACCAGGGAGTCTGTAATGGAAACGGTCGAATACTGCGATTATCTGCTTGGAAAATTCGCGAAATCCAAAAAACTTTCAGTATATATATCGCCGCTTTCACCTTTCCTTGACCCGGGTTCAAGGGTATTTGAAAATCCCGAGGCGCACGGTTACAAACTTTTTTACCGCACCCTTGAAGAACACAGGCGGGCCCTTTTACAACCGAGCTGGAAATATATCCTGAATTATGAAACCAGGTGGCTCTCGAGAGACGATATAGTGGATTGTTCATACCGGGCGGCGCTCGGGATGAACAGGATAAAACTGAAACACGATTTATTAAATCCTAAAGAAGCAAAAAAACAAGAGGAGAAGATACTGGAGGCACAGGCGTTCTCCAGGGAAATTGATAAGGTATTGGCCATAAGAGACGAAACTGAAAAAAACAGAAGGCTCCAGGGCATGAAACGGCAGATGGACAAGTACAGCCGTTCAACCACGTGCAATATGAAAGACCTCGAATGGTCCATTATGATATTCAATGTCCGCGCCCCGAAATTTCTCCGCGTCTTTTTCTTCTATATCTGGTCGGGATTGTCCAGGGTATTCGGATAAAAGTCGAAAGGCATTAGATTATTGACAAAACAACCTTATTTTGTTATTCTTTTTATTAATTAATAATCATGCCTAAAAAAATAATATGTTTAATATCAATTGTTTTTATTTTTAATCTGCATTTTGTTTTCTCAGAATCAAATGTATTTGAAGGATTAAAACAAAATTTGGTTAAAGACGGGTTTGACCTTGAATTTATAAAAAAAGTTTACAGCCATGATAAATTGGAATTTATTCCTCACATAATTACTATAAATGTAAAACAAACGGTGAATGGTTCTAATTATCTTCAATACAATGAGGATTCAGTCACTGAAAAGGTCAGGGACTATATTTCAGAAAACAATAAATTTCTGGCTAAAATTTATGAAAAATATAATGTGCCTGCCGGGATAATTTGTTCTATACTTATGATTGAATCGAAACTTGGTTCATATATCGGGAAATACAGGGTGATGAATACTTATTCAAGCATGGCTGTTTCAAATACTGACGAGGCGATAGATAATATTTATCAAAGATACCAGAAGGACGCTATGCTGACTGATGAAAAGAAGCTTTCCCGGGAAATTGTCGCTCAGAGGGTCAGAAAAAAATCCGACTGGGCGTATAGTGAATTGAAATTATTTTTAAAGTATATAAAAAATAATAATATTGACCCTTTCCAGATAAAAGGTTCGATATCGGGGGCGTTCGGCCTTGCCCAATTTATCCCGTCCAGTTTTTTTCGTTATGCCGTAGACGGCGATACAGACGGCAAAATTGACCTTTACAACCACTATGACGCGATGGCCAGTATAGCAAATTACCTGAAAGAAAATGGGTGGAAAAATAATTTATCTGAAGAGGAAGAAAAAAAAGTAATAGCCACCTATAACCATAGTAAATATTACGCGGAGGCAGTAATTGGAATCGCGGCGGCAGTTAAAAATAATAAAGATTAAAGCCGGAGGTTTAATATGAAAAAAAGGATTGCTGAGGTTGAACGTATTACAAGCGAAACAAATATAAAACTTTTTTTGAATCTGGACGGGACAGGCAAATATAAAGTAAAAACCCAGGTCCCTTTTATCAATCATATGCTGGAATTATTCGCCAGGCACGGTTTATTTGATTTAGAAATTGAGGCGCTGGGGGATATTCAACTGGGCGACCACCACCTGGTAGAAGACCTTGGTATTTGCCTCGGGGAGGCCGTGAAAGACGCGCTTGGAGATAAAAAAGGCATAAAACGCTATGGTGAGGCGTGTGTGCCGATGGATGAAACACTGGTAAAAGTAGTTCTGGACATTAGCGGCAGGCCTTATCTTGTTTATGATGTTAATCCCAAAAAACTGCCGTATAAAGGCAAAGAGGAAACAGATAAGATAGGGACGTTTGATTACAGGCTGACTAAAGAATTTTTCCAAAGTTTTTGCAATAATGCCGGTGTTACACTTCATATACGGCTGGAATACGGCGATGATTTACATCATATTATAGAGGCCGTTTTTAAAGCTTTTGGCAGGGCGTTGAGCATCGCGGTCCAGAAAGATTCGCGTATAAAGATGGTGCCTTCGACGAAAGGAAAATTGTAAATACAGCAGGGGCGGGGTAACCCCGCCCCTACAACTAAATTTATTATGAAATATATCGCGATTATCGATTACGGCATGGGAAACCTCAGGAGCATCCAGAAGGCTTTGGAATTTCTGGGTTACCGCGCGGAAGTCACTGACAAAAAAAATAAAATCAGAAACGCCTCATCTGTAATTTTGCCGGGTGTGGGGGCTTTCCCGAAAGCAATGGAGGAACTTGAAAAACGGGGCCTGGTTGAAACGGTTAAGAACGGCGTGAAATCCGGAAAGCCTTTTTTGGGAATCTGCCTCGGCATGCAGATTCTTTTTGAGGAAAGCGATGAGTTCGGTTTATCAAAAGGGCTGGGTATCGTGCGCGGAAAAGTCCAGCGGTTTTCCGGCAAATTGAAAATTCCGCACATGGGGTGGAATGAAATAGAATTATCCAAAAGGCCGGATTTTTTAAAAGATTTCCCCAAAAAGGCCTTTGTGTATTTTGTTCACTCATATTACTGCGAGCCGGAGGATAAAAAGGTAATTCTAAGCCGTACTTTTTACGGGAAAAGTTTTGTATCGGGTATTTACAGGGAAAATTTAATTGCCTGCCAGTTTCATCCTGAAAAAAGCCAGAAAATAGGATTGGAATTTTTGAATAAATTCAGCAGGTTAATTTGAGGGGGGGGAGAAAATGCTGATTATTCCAGCAATTGATTTAAGGCACGGGCAATGCGTGCGCCTCATCCAGGGGGACCCAAACCGCCAGACGGTTTACAGCAAACAACCGGTTTCAATGGCCCGGTGGTGGCAGTCGAAAGGTGCCATGCGCCTCCATGTGGTAGATTTAGATGGTGCATTTGACGGCAAAATTTCAAACCTTGAAACTATTAAAAATATTATAAAGTCTGTTGATATCCCTGTTCAGGTAGGAGGAGGAATCAGAAATATGGATATAATTGAGGAACTCCTTCAGGCAGGTGTTGATTCGGTTATATTGGGGACCTCAGTATGTAAAAACAAAAGGTTTTTAAAAAAGGCCATAAAAAGTTTCCCTGATAAAATTATTGTCGGTATTGACAGCAAAAACGGAAATGTTGCCATTTCCGGGTGGAAAAAACTCACAAAAATAAAAACGCTCGATTTAATTAATGAAGTGGAAGAGCTTGGCATAAAAACCATTATTTACACGGACATCAGCAGGGACGGTATGCTGGAGGGCCCGAATTTTGATTCTATTGAAACTCTTTTAAAATCGTCAAAAATATCCCTGATTGCCTCAGGCGGGATATCGGACTTGAACGATATCAAAAAATTAAAGGAATTGAACAATAAAAGGCTGATTGGGGCCATTGTCGGTAAAGCGCTTTATACAGGAAAAATAGACCTTGCGGAAGCAATAAAGATAGGAAAAAGATGTTAGCGAAAAGGATTATTCCATGTCTTGACGTTAAGGACGGCAGGGTGGTCAAGGGCGTGAAATTTCTGAATTTACAGGATGCCGGTGACCCTGTTGAGGTCGCGAAAAAGTATGAAGAAGAAGGCGCTGATGAAGTAGTTTTTCTTGATATAACGGCTTCACACGAAAAAAGAAATATTATTCTTGATGTAGTAAAAAGAACCGCGGAAATGGTGTTCATGCCTTTGACGGTCGGCGGCGGGATAAGAACAGTTGAAGATATCCGGAGGCTCCTGGCATCCGGTGCCGATAAAATTTCTCTGAATACGGCGGCGGTAAATAATCCTCATTTAGTTTCAGAAGGCGCGAAACATTTTGGCGGGCAGTGTATTGTCGTGGCGATTGACGCGAAAAAGAAAGTTAAAAGTCAAAAGTCAAAAGTTAAAAGTGAGGAATGGGAGGTATACACGCACGGCGGAAGAACGCCGACAGGATTGGATGTTATAGGCTGGGCGAAAAAGGTTGAAAAATTGGGCGCCGGCGAAATTCTTCTGACAAGCATGGACTGCGACGGGACGAAAAACGGCTATGACCTTGAACTTACCCGCGCGGTTTCGGAGGCCGTGAATATTCCGGTTATCGCCTCAGGCGGGGCTGGGAATCTCGAACATCTTTATGACGCCTTTAAAAAAGGCAAAGCGGACGCGGTCCTCGCCGCGTCGATTTTCCACTACCGCGAATTTACCATCCGCCAGGCAAAAGAATACCTCGCGAAAAAAGGGATTCCTGTGAGGATGTAATATAATGTTCACTGAATAATGAACAAATGTAAAAAGTGAACATTAAAAATTATGATAGTTAAAGCTACCAACCTTACACCACAAAAAGCACAATCACCCCGAATGTAAAAACGAACCCGAGCGGGAGAATAAATTTAGTAAAAGATTTTTCTTCCCTGCCGTTTAAGCGCTCGATTATTTTATAAGTGACAAGGAGGGACAGGCATAAAGCGAGAAACACGATAATTGCCTGGAGAGTCGAGGTCGCCCCCGTGGAAAGAACGCGTAAACCCGAGAAATCCTTCCTGTACCCGAAAATCGAAAGTATCCCTGAAAAAAGAAGCAAGGCCCCGGCCGCGAAAACCTCGAGGTAATGTGCCATGTAGCCGCCGAGGATAACCGGGATAAGGCCGTAGGAAACGGCGGCCCTGTTATCTGTAAAACCTGATGGCCCGCGTTTAGCTTGAAAATAACACATTAAATTATACAAAAGCCATAAAATAATAATCGCGGAAAAAAATAAAATGTTGGTAACAAGCTTTTCAGGCAGGACACTGTCTAGAAAATATTTAACGTGGATCCTATGAACGAAACTATGGAAGTCATTATAATAAACATAGAAGAAAAAACTTGCGCCGAGGGAAATTATCAGGAAACTGTCCGCTAAACGGAAATTGCGGATAGTCCAGAGCTCATCCGGGATGACCCGCAGGTTAAGCTGAATAGACTGGTTTTCGCAATTTTTAATACAGTTTCCGCAGAGGGTGCAGTCGCGGTTATTGTCTATCATAAAGGGATGGCCGTACATCGGGCATCCGGGGGACTTGCCACTGCCTTTATAGCAGGCGTGCGTGCGGCAGCGGTTAGTGCAAAGGTCCCGGTTGGCCCGGAGCTCCACGAGAGAAGACATCGAAAATATCGCATTTACCGCGCCGAGAGAACAGAGATAACGGCACCACGCGCCGCGCTCGTAAAACACGCTGAATATAAGCGAACCCATGATAATTGCAAGGAGAATAAAGCCCATGAACTGCGGGTGTTCATAAGCGTTCCATACAAGTTCAAGCCATAAAACCAGGATGCAGGATACTGTCATGATCCACCCGGTATTTTTCACGATAAAATGCGGCACCTTGCGTTTGGGGCGAAAAAAATTCTGCGCTAAAAGCCCCGGCAGTGAAAGGGAACAAATACTGCACCATATACGGGAAAGAAAAAAATTGGAGAAAAAAAGGAACGCCCAGCCGTAAACCCACACAATTACAAGGCCTATGTTAAACCTTGGGTCGCCCGGCCCGAAAAATAAAAAAAGAATACCCGCGTAAAAAATCATGCTGATTATTATCCTCGGGAGAATCGGGAAATACGGGCTTGTGAAAAATTGCCGCGCTTTATCAAAACGAAGCAGGTTATAACTGAATTTTCCTTCAGTCCTTGGAAGCCCGAGAAAGATTTGTTCCGAGAGTATCTCTCCCGTATCGCTTAATATTACTGCGCGCTCGATAACATTGGATATTTCCGTCAGGTTGCCCGGCCAGTCATAATTCATAAGTACTCCCAGCGCGTCAGGGGAAATACTTTTTATCTCTTTGAAATTTTTCCTGCCGAAATATTCCAAATAATATTGGGCCAGGGCCGGGATATCCCGCTTCCGGCTTCTAAGAGGCGGCAGTTCAAACGATTGTTCAGCCAATACATTGTAAAAATCACGGTTAAAATTTCCGGAATTTACCAAAGATTTAACATCGCCGTCAACAAGAAAAATCAAACGCGCGGCAAGAAGAACTTTTCTTTTTCCCCCGAAAGGCTGGAAATACCCGGTCTTTATTGTTTCTAAAAGTTTAAGCTGCACGCTTTTCTCAAGGCCTTCTATATGGGAGAGGGCTATTGTGCCTCCTTTAAACTGCTCTATATAACCAAGCCGGCGGACCGGCGCGAAAGAAAAAGAATCTTTTTCATAGCCGAATAATTCCCCTCCCCAGAGACGCGGGTCGAAACGCCTGGCATCCACCTCAATATACGGGCCGTCGCGATGGGGGCAGTCGAGATGTATCTGTTTCGCGGCCAGTCTTTTGCCGGTACCCGCTTCGCCTGTCAAAAGCACAGGACGTAAATTGGCGGCGAATTCGGCTATCGCGGCCCTTATCTGGTTAGCCTGGTATGACTCACCGACAAAATCCCCGGCTTTTACAAGGTCCTCTTTCACGCTGACTTTACCCGCCCTGTCGCTGAAAACACGGGCATTTTCAATCGCGATAGAGGCCTGGCTTGCTATAGTATCCAGGAGCCTCTGGTCATCATCCGTAAAGGGCTGCCATTCTTCTTCGGATTTTTTATCATACACGGACATGGTCCCGATAACGTTCCCCTTCATAAAAAGAGGGACACACAAGACAGAACGGATGTCTCCCGGGATATTATGCGCGAAACGCGGGTCTTTCGCCGCGTCATTTATAATAACGGGTTTTCCTTCCCCGGCTACTTTGCCGGCCACGCCTTCACCGATCTTCTGTGTTACAGTGTGGGCGACTTCATCAGTAATGCCGTAATAAGATTTAATGCGCAAAATACCTTCCCGTTCATCCTTCAGTCTTAAAATAACACCGCCGACTTTCATGAGGGACGCGGTCAGGCTCACGATTTTATACAGCAGGCGCGGCAGGTCGTAAGAAGCATTAAGCTCTTTTCCGATCTGAGAAAGCGCCTCAAGCTCATCGCGCTGGCGCCGGGCCTCCTGGTAAAATTGTATATTTTTTAAAAGCTGGGCTATATGCGGCGCGAGGAAACCCAAAAGTTTTTCATCACCAGGGCCGAAGGTCCCGGTTTCAAACGCGTATATTACAAGCATGCCGAAAGGGTTACTGTCACCCGCGGAGATAAAAGGGACGGCGAGCGCGGCATCATATTTTCCATAATCGTTTCCGAATTCCCTGATGTCCGTTTTATTAAAACAAACAACTTTTTCTGACCGCATTACCTGATAAAGAGGAGACGATTCTTTAAGGTATTCTTTTTTATCGGATTTCTTAAGGCGTACCCGTGTCCCGAGATAAAGCTCGCAAATATCAGCGTTAAAATCAGCTGATACAAGTTCAATAACCTTTTCTTTAATATCCTCAAAAGAAAGATTGGACGCGGCAAGGGTGTTTAACTGGTTCAAAAATGACAATTCACGTTTTTTTTCCCTGATACCGGCCTGGCCGGATTCTTCCGCGCGGTGAGCGATATCCGCCTGATTTTTCGACGCCCGGCGCAATTTTTCAGCAAGCGCTTCATCAAGCAGGCGGTGAATACGGGGATGTTCGAGAAGTATGTCGTCAAACGCTATTTTTTCAAGCGAAAGCAAGACAAGGTCTTCGGAGGCTTTTACACTGCGTGAACGGGGACTGCCGGTTAAAAGGGAAATTTCGCCAAAATGGTCCCCGGCGGACAAATGTCCCATGGTGCTTATACCCCCGTCATCATGCTTCACAATAAGATCAACTTTGCCGCTGACTATCACATAAAAGGCATGCCCCATCTCACCCTGGCGGTAAACATAATCTCCTTTTTTGATAACAAGTTCTTCAGTGGCGGAAACAATTAACTCAAGCTCCTCCCGTCTGAGCTTATGAAATAACGGTGTCCCGGCTAATAATTTTATTTTATCCATGTTTTACGAGAATTTTATTTTATCTTTGGTTACAATTTTACCACATCCCGATTTTTTTGTAACTATTTAGCGAAATGGAATATATGTAAAGACGCGAAAATATTGAAACAGTGGATTTTAAGTATTGATTATCATGCCGGAATGGATTTTGAAGACGACTGCATTAAACGGAAAAAACTCATACGGTTTATTCGTTACAACTGAAAATTCTTCTCTTTGAACAACTTTAAACAAGCGTCAACAACATCTCTGTGATATAAAATTCCTTTATTTTTTAATATTTCCTGCAATGCTATGTCAATTCCAAGAGAAGCCCGGTAAGGACGGTGAGAAGACATTGCTTCAACAACATCCGCGACAGCCAGAATATGCGCTTCGATCCGGATCGCGTCCCCTTTTATGCCCCGGGGATACCCTGACCCGTTCATTCTTTCATGATGCTGATAAACAATTTCCGCGATAGGCCATGGAAATTCAATTTTCTTTAATATGTCATACCCCGCCTGTGAATGAGTTTGTATTAATTGAAATTCAATGTCGTTTAATTTACCGGGTCTGGTGAGTATTTCAGAAGGGAGTGAGATTTTTCCAAGATCATGAATCAATCCTGCCACGCGGACCGCGTCAACGTGAGATTTATCAAGGCCTAATTCATCCGCGATCGCGCGCGCGAGGTTTGACACGCGCTGTTGATGCCCCGCAGTGTAAGGATCTTTTACTTCAACCATTGTTAATATAACCTGAATAATTCCACCAAAAGCTTTTCTCAGCTTTTCAAGAGTATTTTGAACTTTTTTCTCCGCTTCCTTCCGCATGGTAACATCATGCAGCATCACGAGTTTCGCGGGATTTCCTTCCCACTCAGTCGCGATTATATTTACCTCAGCTATCCCCCCGGGTTTTCCATTATGCATAATATCTATTTCGACCACGGTATTTTCCTTCGTGACAACTCCGAACAAACCCCCAATAAGTTTACCAGACGGCTTATTCAGTAAAGTTTCCGCTTGAGGATTGGTAAAAATAACGGTTCCTTTTAAATCTGTTACTATCATCGCTATATCGCTTTTCATAACGAGATTATGAAGGCTTTTATAACTCTTTTTTATCTTCTCTTCAATTTGTTTATGTATGGTAACATCTTCCGCCACTTTAATATAATGAGTAATAATTCCTTTCGAATCTTTAATAGATGATATCAACGCGGATTCCCAGTAATATTCTCCATTTTTCTTTTTATTATAAAATTCACCTTTCCATTCCTTCCCTTTTGTGATCAATTTCCACATTTGGTTTGTGTCTTCCCTGCTCTGGCCCTGAAGCAGGCTGGCGTTCCTGCCGATAATTTCTTTTTCCGAATACCCGGTTATTTCAGTAAATTTGGGATTTACATATTCCACTGTCCCGTTTTTATCGGTAATCATCAATATGCTCGGGCTTTCTTTGACGGCGCGCGATAATTTAACAAGCGTTTCACTGGTTTTTTTCCGTTCAGTAATATTAAAAGAATATTCTATCATCTTAACCAGATTTTCATGAACATCAAAAACAGGGTAACCATAAACCTCGACGTATTCCGGATTTCCTTTAGAATCATAATGTATATGCTCCGTAACAACTTTTTTCCTGGTTTTTTTTACTTCTTCCAAAGGGCATATATGTTCATTTGAGCACGGAGTGTTTCTCTTATGCGTCAACATATAACACTTAGACTTTTCCGATAATTGGCCGAACCCGGCGGCGGCATTCGCCATTTTAACAGTGTAGTTTTTAGCATCGATAACATAAAAGGGATAAGGCAGAGAAGAAAGTATCGTGTTAAGAAAATTATTTTGATACTCTACCTTTTTCGTTAATGTTTTCAGAAGATAATACCCTGCGATAGTTTTAGCCGCGATTGAAATACTTTCTCTTGCCGCCTTTAACACGTAATCCGGCCTGGGAACGTATTCTTCAGCCATTTTTAATAATTTTTCAGGCGCAATTTTATATTTTCCCGCGATTTTCTCAATCTTTTGCCTGTCAACCGGCGGATTTGATATGCCGGCATTAATTGAACCGATAATTTTGCCTTCGGCAATTATCGGCTCCGCGCATATGTTTATTCCGCCGGAACATTCAAACTCACAGGTTTTTTCTCTTTTAATGGACTCCCGCGAGGCAAACCAGCAGTCCTCATGGCATATCCATTTTCCGCTTTTTAACGCCTGCTCCTCAGTTTCGCCCGCGGTTTGCCTTGATGTCCGGTTAAGAAAATCACAGTATTTTGAACTTACCAATACCGAAGCATAACCGCCGTCAGCCTCATAGATCGCGGTAGAAGATTCCAGATATTTAAAATAAGAGTCCTGAATTTCCCTTAGTGTTTCTTCTCCTATGGTGTTTTTTAAACTGATTTCTTTTTTCATTTCACCTCCTTTTTAGAGTAACCCATCTGTTTCAAGAAAACATTATTTACATCCACAATCTTATAATTGTTATCAATAACCACAACTTCTTCATTAATAAGATTAAAAATCTTGCGATAATCCAAACCGATATTTTTCATAAGGAATTCATCCATTTTTCCACCCTTCTATATATTTATATATACTAAATATTATTCAGTGTTAATAAAATTTTTTAGACAGCAGTATATAAATAATTTTTAGTAATGTCAAATAGATTACGTATTCATAATAAATTATATTTACAAATACTTAATTACCTGGTATAATATAAAACATGAGTAAATATATATTCAGACTTTACATATCAGGTGAAAAAGAAGAATCAAAACACCTGGTAGAAAAATTGGAAGAGATTTTTAAAAAACAATTAAATATCAATGCGGAACTTAATATTGTCGATATTTTAAAAGACCCCAGGGCGGCGGAAGAGGACAAAATTTTAATTGTCCCCACTTTAATTAAAATTTCACCCATTCCGGTAAAGAAAATATTCGGGGATTTTTCAAATGAAAAAATAGTTTTGTCATATTTGGATTTACCCTGTTAGGGATTTCAAGGGACAAAGTGTTTTTGTTCCCAACGGGGTTTGCCCTGGCAAAAACCGGGAGTAAAAATGAGTAAAAAACAAATAGTAATTTTTATTCTGACTGCCTTAATGTCCTTCGCAAGTATTTCCTCCGGCGAGCAGCACATCGTTTCGAAGAAGGTCAATTCAGAACCTGTGATTGACGGGAAAGCAGAGAATATGTGGGACAACGCCAAATCAATCATAACACACGATAATATCGCCAATATCGATGTAACGCTAAAATCCGTTCATACCGGCAAAAAGATATTTTTTATGGCGGCCTTTCCAGATAAAGACGAATCAAGAACACATAAAAGCTGGGTATGGAATAAAACTACGGAAATTTATGAAATCGGGAATGACAGGGAAGACGTTTTTCTTTTTAAGTGGAACATGGAACCAGCACCCGTTGACCTGAGTATTTACTCTGATAACATATATAAGGCCGATGTCTGGTATTGGAAGGCATGCAGGACCGACCCGCTTGGTTACGCGGATGACAAAATCGACATACTAAGTACCATGGAAAATAGAAACGCGGTTAAGCTGGAAAGCAAATCAAAAAGAATAATGTACCTTTTGCGAAACGAGGACAAAGGGGATGCTGCATTTAGGACAAATTTGGTCGTAACATACAAGGGCGATGTTGTCACGCGGTTTATCTTGCAGGAACCCACGGAAAGCCGGAAAGACATTAAAGCAAAAGGGACCTGGAATAACGGAATATGGACAATAGAATTCAGCCGGGCCATTATGACCGGCAATGAAGACGATGTCCAGTTTAGTCTGCAGCCAGGCAGGAAGTTTCAGTTTGGGATTTCCCGTTATGAAATAGGAGGTTTAAAGCCGGACCCTAAATTAAGCCAGCCTTTATTCGGGTGCGGCGATGTATCGGAAAATCTTTTTTTGGTTTTTGAACAGTAATAAAAATATATGGAGGTCGAAACAAAATGAAAACCGTAATAAAAAAATATTCCACTTTGGTTTTCATAATAATAGTATTCTACAGCGTAATTGTTCCATCCGGTTTGGCGGCGGGAGAAACAAAAAAGTTCAAAAAAGGGGATAAATTCATAATCGCGCTTATTCCCGAAAGAAATATATTTGAACAGAGAAAACGGTATAAATATATGACAGATTACCTGTCTAAACATCTTGGTTTGGATGTCAGGGCGGAGGTGTTATCAAATTACGGCAAGATATGTGACGCGTTTTTGAATCACGAAGTTGACGCTGGTTTTTTCGGTAGTTTCAGTTATGTGTTAACACGCGCGAAAATCAATATAATACCGCTGGCAAGACCTGTGGAAGTTGACGGCACATCTACCTACAGCGGGTATATATTCGTCCGTAAAGACAGCGGCATTAAATCGCCGAAAGATATGGAAGACAAGATGCTGTCCCTGGTTTCCAGGGCGACAACCGCAGGGTATATCTTTCAACTGGACTACTTCCGTAAAAACGGGGTAAATGATATGGAAAAATATTTATCCAAGATTTATTTTGCCGGTTCGCACGACGCGGCCGCGTGGTCCGTCTACACAGGAGAGGCGGATGTCGGCGGCTGTAAAAATCATATTTATAATGAATTATGCAAAAAGAACCCGGATTTCAAAAAAAATATGGTCATTCTGGAAGAATCGGTACAGGTGCCGAGCAACGGCCTTGCTGTAAGCGCCGATATAGACCCTGATTTGCAAAAACGCCTTAAAGCCTTATTGTTAAGTCTTGATAAAGACCAGGAAGGCAAAGAAATGTTGAAAAAATTTGCCGTAATAAAATTTATTGAAAATTCGGATAAGGATTACGAATCCCTTTATCAGATGATTGACAGGTTGAAAATTGACCTGAAAACTTACCCTTACCATGATTAAAATACCGTAATCCAGAAGGAAATATCAATGAATATTTCATACAGGTATGTCCGGGCCCTCGGTTTTTCAATCCTTATTTTACTTTATGTTATAGGCTGTGTTATTGCTTATGTGGCCCTGAAAAAAAATTCAAATAATTTGTCAACCGTGTTAAAAGCGGAAGAAAACATGGTCGACAAATGGCACGATTTGTCGAAAATCATTAATGACTGCAGGGACAATATCAATGATTACAGCTCGGGCAGGAGCGAAGTTATTTCCCCCGCATTCCTGCTTATCAATAACGCCCGCAAGCAGATAGAAGAAATAAAAAATTCAACCGCCAGCGAAGAAGAAATAACCACTGTAGAAGAAATCGAGTACGGATTAAAGGCCCTGAAGCAGGCGGCGAACGGTTATCAATATGAAGTAAAGTTCGGTCATAAGGGCGGCACCTCCGCGAAAGAGTTGGAAGAAATGATAATTACCCAGGCGGACAGTTTATCCCAGTTGTGCTGGGCCGCTATTGAATTTTTACACAATAAAATAAAAATAGACAATAAAGAAATCCTCAAATCCACAAATCTGATGAGGTATTTTTTGATTTTCTCGATATTTTTTGGAATCATAAGCGTTGTAGTTTTTTCGTTGATTATGAACAGGGCACTTGCCAGGCCTATTTTTAAATTAGTGGAGGCGACTAAAAATGTAGCTAAAGGCAATTTGGAGCACGAAATAGAAATAAAATCCACTGATGAAATCGCAGATTTATCTTTAGCCTTTAACCAGATGATCAAGGATTTAAGAGGTTCAAGGTCACTGCTTGTGGATAAAGAATATATGGATTCTATAATCGCCAACATGGGTGAATCACTAATTGTGCTAAACCCCGACGGGATGATAAAGACAGTTAATAACGCGGCATTAAAATTATTGGAATACAGCGAGGAGGAAATTATCAACAAACCGGTTTCTATGATTTTCTCCGAGGAGGAAATTCTTAATGAGCTGGATGAGGAGGCTTGCTTAATAACCGGTGATTTTAAGGTCATTGAAGCGAACAGTTTTTTTATAAAAAATAACGGATTAAGAAAAGAAAATATCATAGGCCGGCATTGCTATAACATATTGCACCATAGTGATAATATCTGCAGTCCCCCTTATAACAAATGCCCTATCGCGGAAGCAAGGGATGTTTATGATCTTCAGGTTGAATCGCACATGCATTTTGACCCCGCAGGGAAAGAAGAATTGGTAAATGTTGTTGCGGTACCCCTGAAAGAAAGAGAGGAAACCATATACTTACATATAACCAAGCGTGTTTACGGGGAAAATTTAAAAGGAAAATTGTCATATGAAGATGAAAAAAAGATAAAGATGTTTGTAACCAGGCTGAAAAAATCGCTTAACAGGCTGATTGACGAAAATATAATAACCGCGGATTCAGTTGAAAAGTTTACGAGGCTGGAAAGAATTAATAAGCATAAAAATTTCGACCTCTATTACAAAACAAAATCGGGGCATAACGTGCCTGTTAATTTTTCCGGTTCCGTGATGAGGAATAAAGAAGGAAATGTTATGGGAATCATTGGTGTCGCGAGAGACATGAGGCCGGTAAAAAAACTGATTTCTGACATTGAAGAGGCCAAGGAAATAATTGAAGAAAGCAATAAGAATTTTTTAAACATAGTGGAAGGGAGCCAAAGCGGCATTATCGTTCTCGATAAAAACGGGGTAATACGCTTCATAAATTCCACCGCGAAAAATATTTTTGGCAGAAAAATTGATGACCTGATGGATAACTATATAGGGCTGCCGGTTGTAGATAACAAGCTGACCGAAGTGGACATTGTGATGGAAGAAGGAAGGGCAGGGACCGGGGAAATATCCTTTGTTGAAACAAAATGGGAAGGGAAAAAAGCATATCTTTTATTTGTCAGGGACATAACAGAATATAAAAAATCCCAGAAGGAAATAAAAAGGCTGTCTGCCGCCATGGAACAAAGCACCACAAACATCATGTTTTTTTCGGATAATAAAGGCCTGGTTGAATATGTAAACCCGATGTATGAAAAATTTACAGGGTATTTAAAAAACGAAATAGTGGGGGAATATTTTGAAATAATTTTAGGCGAAATAATTGATAACGGGCACCAAAACCTTTTGCATATCGTAAACGAAGATAAAAAATGGCGGGGTGTAATCAAAAATAAGAAAAAAAACGGGGATTTATACTGGGCATATTGCACTATTTCTCCGATTAAGGACAGTGAAGGAAGAGTGACCCATTTTATCGGGGTCCAGGAGGACATTACCGACAAAATGATTTCAGATAAAAAGATAGAGTTTTTAAGTTCCTATGATGAAATGACAGGCGTGAACAACAGGGCAAGTTTTATGGGCCTGTTGAATAATATTTTATCGTCCGGAAAGGAACAGGCCAGTGTTTTCATGATAATTAATATAGATTATTTCCGGGTCATTAATGAAACATACGGCCATAAAATCGGGGACGAGTGCCTTCATAAAATCGCGGGGATACTAAAAAGTGTTTTAGACAACTATTCAAAAAATAAATTAAATCCCGAAGGAAAAGAAATATTTATAATCGGGCGCATAAGCGGGGATGAATTTGCGGTTTTTTATCCCTATATAAACCGCGAAGAAACGTTAAACATAGCTGAAGAAATCCGCAAGGGTGTTGAAAACGCTGTTTTCGCGAATGTCCTTTTACATTTAACTGTAAGCATCGGTATTGTTTTCTGCATGGAGGAAAGTTTAAACTTAAAAGAGCTTCTTACCAGGTCGGATATTTCAATGTACCGCGCCAAAAACAAGGGAAAAAACTGTTATCATATTTACAGCCCGGAGGACCATGACCTTGAAAAAATACATTCCAAAATAAAATTGAAGGAAACGGTTGAAAGCGCGGTTAAAAATAACCGTATAGAAGTATGGTACCAGCCGATATTAGATTTAAAGAACAACAAAATCAGCCATTATGAAGGGCTGGTAAGGATTCGAGAGGCGAAAAATGCCGTTCTCCTGCCAAGGCTTTTCATTGATGTGGCTGAACAATTCGGCCTTGTCGGTTCCATAGACAGGATTGTCGCGAGAAAAATCATGAAAACCCAGGTTTTAATGAAACAAAAACAGCAGGATTTGTTTTTTAATATTAATCTTTCCGGCAAAGACCTGGGCGATAAAGATTTGCTTTTGTTCCTTAAATCCAATATGTCCGAATTAAAAACAAATCCCAACCACTTGATTTTTGAAATTACGGAAACCGTGGCGGTGCAAAACATGACAAATGCCGTCTGGTTCATTAATGAATTGATTTCAATGGGGTGCCGCTTCGCGCTGGATGATTTCGGGTCGGGGTTCAGCTCGTTTTTTTATCTTAAAGATATGGCTATCGATTATATTAAGATCGACGGGTCATTTATAAAAAGATTGTATCAAAGCCCTAAAAACCAGTTATTTGTAAAAGCCATTGTTGATGTGGCGCAGGGAATGGGTATTAAAACAATTGCCGAATTTGTTGAAAAAGAAGAAACGCTTGAACTTATCAAAAACCTTGGAATTAATTATGCCCAGGGGAACCTGATAGGCAAGCCGTCCCCTGAGTTAATCTCTTTGTAAGACGGATTGAAATAATATTTAAAGGTGGCAAAATGAATATTTCCTATCGTCATATCAGGAGCCTTGGCTTCCTGATTTTTATTTCATTATATGTTGTGGGTTGTCTTATCGCGTATATGTCCCTTAAAAGGAATTCGGATAACCTGTCAGTCATATTAAACGTCGAACAGCGTAAATTAAAAAACTGGTATGATTTGTCAAAAGTAACAAGTGACATAAAAGACAGTATTAATAATTACGGTTCAGGGAAAATAGAGGTCATATCCCCGGCGCTCCTGCTTATCAATAACGCTTTTTTACAAATAAAAACAATAAAAGAGATATCTGTTGATGAGGAAGAACTCGACGCTACAAAAGAAATAGAGCATGGATTGAAAATTTTGAGGCAGGCCGCGCTTGGCTGCCAGTATGAGATTAAACTCGGCCATAAAGGCGGCACTTCCGCGAAAGAATTGGAAGATATGATGGTGACAACATCATCCGACCTCTACCAAAAACCATGGGCGGCTGTTGAATACATACAAAATAAAATAGAGAAAAAAGACGAGGAGATTATAAGATCCACAAACCTTACGAGGCTGTTTTTGATCTTTTCGATATTTTTTGGGATTGGCAGTGTCGTTGTTTTTTCGATAATCATGAACAGGGCGCTCGCTAAACCCATTGACAGGCTGCTTGAGGCGATAAAACTTGTTGCAAAAGGAGATATGACGCATGAAATAGAAGTAAAATCATCCGATGAAATCGGGGACCTGACGATTGTTTTTAACCAGATGATGAGAGATTTAAGGATTTCCCGCTCGCTGCTTGTGGATAAAAAATACATTGAAAATATAATTGAAAGCATACCAATGGCGCTGATAGCGTGTGACGGCGCGTTAAGAATAAAAACAATCAACAGGGCGTGCAGTGATGTGTTCGGAATGTCAAAGCGCGAAATTGCCGGTAAAAACCTTGGGGATATCCTGGGCGAAAAGGTCCTTGCAGGCAGCCAGCTCGCGGAAAAAGCGCTTGAAATTTTTCAAAAAGGGGGCGTTTCCGAAGAGATGGAAATAAGATACAGTTTCCCCGGGGAAGGAGAAAAATCCCTGAACCTGAAGATAGTGGGAATAACCGAAGAAAAAGAAATTTTATTTTTGTTGAATGATATTACGGAAAGGAAACAGCTTGAAGAAAAACTTATTTTCGCAGAGAGAATGGCCGGTATCGGACAGCTCGCCGCGGGCGTTTCTCATGAGTTTAACAATCTTTTAGCCGTAATCAGGAGTTCTGTGGAATTTGCCGATAAAACCAGGAAAGAAGATGATATAATTGACGCATTCACAAAAACATTGTGGTGTGTCGATAAAGGCAGTGAGATCGCTAAAAATCTGCTTTCATTTTCAAAAAGAAATGTTGATAAAAAAGAAGAAACGGACATAAATATTTTAATTGAAGAAGTTTTGTCCATGATCAAAATGGACCTGGATAAGAACGGGATAAAGGTTACAAAGGAATTCAGCCATCCGCTCGCGGCATTTGTTAATATCGGGCAAATACAACAGGTTTTGTTAAATATTATAATAAACGCAAAACAATCTATGCGGGAAACGGGCGGGAACCTGAAGATAATTACGAGGCGCATGGATAATTATGCGGTAGTTTATTTTAATAACGACGGGGAAATAATTAAGGGAGAGCATCTTGACAGGGTTTTTGACCCGTTTTTTACGACAAAGGGAAGCCTTGGAGGCGGTGATGCCGGCGGGACAGGGCTTGGCCTTTCGGTCTCTTATGGGATAATACAATCTCATGGAGGGACAATTAAGGTTCAAAGCAATAAAAAGGAGGGGACCACCTTCATAATGAGTCTGCCCCTGGCTGGCCGGGAAGGCAGTTTGTAAAAAATACAATAAACAGGAGATTAAAAATGAGAACATTAACGCAAAAAATCAAGATACTGGTGATAGATGATGATAAAAATTTATGTGAAAATTTAGAGAAAATCCTTAGTTTTGAAGGTTACCTGGTGAAGTGCGCTTTTGACGGGATAAGCGCGTTGAAGATATTAAGTTCAGAAAAATTTCATGTTATTATACTGGATTTAATAATGCCAAAAATGAAAGGGGAAGACGTCTTAAAAAAAATAAGGAATATCGACCCGGATGCAAAAGTAATTATTTTAACAGGGTATCCTTCTATTGAAACAGCAGTTGCCGCTTTAAAGGACCAGGCAAGCGATTACATAACAAAACCTTTTAAAAATGAAGAACTTTTAAAAGTAATAAAAATGGCTGTAATAAAAACCGGACTGTTTGAGGACCCTTTAAATAGATTAGATAAACAGATAGGGCAAAATATAAAAAATAACCGGATGAAAAAATCACTTATGGTAAAAGACCTGGCTGAAGGCGCGGGATTATCAGCGAGTCTGATTTCACAGCTTGAAAACGGGAAAAACGCCGCCTCGATTTTAACCCTTTACAAAATCGCGCAGGTTTTGGAAATAAAACTTTCTGATTTAGTTGAAGGTATCTAAGGGGCTGATTCATCAAGGGAATTTACCAGCAAGTCCCTCAGCGGTTTCCTATTTGATCTTAATCTTTTTTTGACAGGATAACCCAGTGATATGGCAGCGGCAAGCTCCAAATTTTTCTCTAATTTTAAAAACTTTCGGACGTCTTCTTTCCTGTTTAAAATTTCACCCAGCCAGCACGCGCCTAATTTTAAATAATGCACCAGAAGCAGCATATTTTGAATAGACGCGCCGATAGCCATCAAATCCTTGTCGCGGTTATAAGAAGCTTTATGATCCATAAAAACCAGGATAAGGACAGGCGCGCTTTTGATTATTTTTCCTGACTTGTCCAACTCACTTTTTCTAAAAAGACAAAGCTAATAAAATCAATGATTTAGCGATATAAAAGTGTAATTTTGTCGCACTAAGGTATAATAGGAGCATGTTTTATGTTCGTACTGT
>JBFMCF010000119.1 GCA_040754625.1 bacterium
AACAGGCTGCGCAATCCCGCCCAAAATTATTTCTTCCCTAAAAGAAAACGTAGTGCCTACGTCTGCCTGAAATCAGCTAATTACTTATCAAATAAAGAAATTTATTTTCGAGGTGTCAAAGTTC
This sequence comes from bacterium, assembly GCA_040754625.1. Lineage (NCBI taxonomy): Bacteria > bacterium. The sequence continues at coordinate 125 of JBFMCF010000119.1, forward strand.
TGGCAAGAATAGATTACGAAGGATAATAAAGAATATTATTTTGCAAACGAAATAAAATGATTAAACGGTTTATTTCCTTATATTACAAGCCTTTATCATTTCTCTTTGAAGATGTTTCTTTAATACTTCCTTTTGGCGATTGATAGAAACTTCTGTGTATATTTGAGTTGTCGCTACCGAAGTATGACCCAGGATTTCCTGCACTGAGCGCAAGTCAGCTCCATTTTCCACAAGCATCGTCGCCATAGTATGCCTTAACGAATGCGGGGACAATTTTTTATCAATCCCGGCCTTTTTAAGGTACTCTTTAAATACCATTTCAACATACCTTGGGGATATTCTTTTATTGAATTTATTGATAAAAACCGCGTTATTTTTAGGCTGGCGCTCATTTCTGACAAAAAGGTACGCGTCAATAGCCTTATTTGTGGCTTCATGGTCAAAACTTATCATCCTTTCTTTAGCGCCTTTGCCAAAAACACGGATTATTTTTTCTGACATATCAAGATTATCCATATCCAGGTTGCATAATTCGCTTATTCTCACTCCTGTAGCGAAAAAAAGCTCTAAAATCGCACGGTTCCTTATGCACGCGAAAATTTTTACCTCTTTTGTCTTTTGATCCATTTTGCCGGAAGGGGTATTATTTATGATTTCTCTTTCCGTGTCCGGGATTTTTAGAAGCGCTTCAATTTCCTGTATTGAAAGGACTTTTGGCAGCCGTTTAGGGATTTTAAACGTTTTATGTATCTTTTTCATAGGGGATTTTAAAATAATCTCGCTTTCCTCAAGAAAAGAGTAAAAGGACCTTAGGCAGGCTATTCTTCGTTTTATTGAGGTAGCCTTAAGTTTTTTTTCGCTCAAAAATTGAAGAAAGGCTCTTATGATGTCAGCATCAACTGATTTTATTTCTATTTTTTGGTTTATCAGCCAATCATTAAAGATTTTCAAATCTTTTTTATATGCTTTTATTGTTTCAAGGGACGCATTTCTTTCGATAACTAAATAATTTAAAAACTTTGATATTTCGTTGATTTCCTGCATATTAACATGTTTTCCACACCCATGTTCGGGTAATTTTTTCATTACTTCGGGTAACAATGATTACCCGAAGTAAGCTGAAAGATAAATTTTGATTAATATATCGAATGTTTTGGCTGGAAATATTAGATATTTTCTTCTTTTAATACGCAGATTGAAGGAAGATTCCTGTATTTGCCTTTATAATCAAGTCCATACCCAATTACATATTTATCCGGGATAGCAAAGCCCTTGTACTTGATATCAACTTTATATTTTTTCTTATTTTGTTTATATAGCAACACACAAATATTTAACGTGGCGGGATTAAAGGTTAATAAATGATGCTTCACGTATTTCAATGTCAGTCCGGTATCGCAAATATCATCGACTATTATTACGTGTTTTCCTTTTATATCATCTGTTATATCTTTAAGAATTTTTATTTCACCGGTTGAAGCCAGTCCATCGTAGCTTACAACCGATATAAAATCATAAGTTACAGGAACAATAATAAACCTGCTAATATCCATCATAAACATTGTAGCGCCCTTGAGTATACCGATTAATAAAATATGTTTATCCCTGTAATCAAGTGAAATTTCCAATGCCAGTTCTTTTATCCTTTCATGCAGTTCTTTTTCATTAATCAGGATGTTCGTTTTATAATCTATATAATCTTTATATATATTTTCCATAATCATTTTTAAACTTAAACTGTCAGGACAATGTTCCCTTTATCTGAATAACCAGCAGAATCCCTTCAATAAATGTTATTTCAGCTTTATTTTCTGTTATTATATTGCTTATACCTCTTGACTTATTCATAAAAAGAGTTTCTTTATTTAATTTGTATTTTAATCCCTTTGTCACAATCCCATTCACTTTTTGGCTTAAAGGGATAAGGGACAGCGATCTGCCGTATTTTTTCTGGAGTATAATTTTTCTTTTTACAGCAGAAACGCGGGTAAAACTATTTACGAATAAGGTGTGCCTTATTCCTTTTTCCGCAAGGTTTTTCAAAAGAAAAATATTGTTAATGCTATGGTCAATCCTTAAAAGGCTTGTCATCCCGAAAAGAATAATATCAGATGGATTATTGTCTAAAGCAAAATCCAGCGCGAGTTCCGAGTCGGTTTTATTTTTTTCTTTGGAAAATTTCAGAATATTTGCCGTTTTACGATTCCGGGGAAAGTTATTAATGGAATCCATGTCCCCGATTATGTAGTCGGGCCGTATTGATATTTTTTTTGCATAATCCGCTCCCCCGTCGACGGCTATTATTATATCGTTTTTTTTGATTGTTTTTCTTAAAATATAAAAATTATCAATCTCGCCATTTCCTATTATTATAAAACGGGTCATTTTTTTCTAAATCGGACAGGGATAATTCCCCATTGGTTTTCCTGTGAAACATTTGAAGGCAAGGGGTCAAAAGTCCATTTACGAAGATAATTAATCGCTGTCTTTTCAAGATACGCGTCGCCTTTTTTTTCCGGGACCACGTCAAACACCTGTCCAAGCGGCGTTACCCAGAATTTCAGCATTATTGTAACTTCCTTATCAACCTCAGGATTAGGCTTCTCTTTAGGCTTGCTCCGGACCCCCCTTTTTCCTATTGTCCCGCCAAAATCAAAGCTGTTTTCCTCTCCTTCATCATCCCCGGACGACATTGAAAAAGGGTTTAATTTATCTCCCTGACCGGTTCCTGCAAAAAGCTCGCCTTCCCCTTTTTGTCCTGCCTCAAAATCCAGTGACCCTTTTAATGAAAGATTCTCGGAAGAATATGACATTTTTCTGTCCTCGGGAAAAAATGATGTTCCTTTGCTCGCGGTTATTTTACTGTTTTTATTGTCCAAAATATCCAGTCTGGAGAAATCTTTTTTTTCAATATTTTTTAAAGAATCAATCGGTGTGCCTTTTCTGTTTATTTGGTTTAATCCCGGGGAAATATTTGAAGCCGACCGTCTTGAAGCCGTTATCTCTTTCATAATATCGGGTTTCTTCCCCTTTGCATATAACACATTTGTTTTTACCGGTTCTAGAACTGCAAATTCAACCGGCGTAAAATTTACTATTGGAACATATTTCACCGTTTGCGGCAGGTAATACAAAGGCAGTGACAATATTATAAGATGGATCAATATTGAAATTAAAAAGGAATTATTCAAATCAAGATAATAGGTTGCTTTATTCATTTTTCACCTTGCGTTCGGTGGCAATCACGATCCTGTTCAAACCGTTTGATTTAGCGATATCCATAACATTTACAACTGTTCCGTGAAATACTTTTTTATCGGCTTTTATAATTAATAATTTTTCATGAAGGTTCCCTATTTTTTTAAGTTTTTCAGGAAGATTATTTAAAGTTACAAGATCACGATTCAGGTAAATCACCCCGTTTTTATTAATAGATATTACTAAATCCCTTATTGGCTGAATCTCTTTGACACTTGTTGTGGGCAAAGTTATTTTTATGCCGGTTTGAATGATAAACGTTGTTGAAACCATAAAAAATAACACAAGCTGTAAAACAACATCAACCAAAGGTGTAACATTCAATTGTGCATCTATTTTTCTTTTTTTTCTGTTAAACATTTTCTTCTCCGGACCTGCCCGCGGCGGGTAGGAAATTAATATACAAGTAATTTCAATATGTCAGATGATTCTTTCTCCATTTCCAGCGCGAGATTATCAGCGGCGTTTATTAAATAATGGTTCGCGATCAAACACGGGATACCAATGAATAACCCTGCGGCTGTTGTTATTAAGGCCTCAGAGATTCCGCCGGCTAATCCGGGCGAGTAAACCAGTCCCTGTTGAGCAATAACACTAAAGGCCCTTATCATACCCGTGACCGTTCCAAGAAGCCCAAGCAGCGGTTCAATAGTCGCGATTATTCCCAGGACATTAAGATATTGTTCAAGTTTCGGGAGTTCATAATTGCCCGCTTCCACAATGGCTGTTTTCACAGCGTCTTTTCCATCCTTAATGCTCATAAGCCCTGCGAGTATAATATTTGCAAGGTGTTCATTTTTATTCTTTTTGCATAAATCAATTGCAGCATTAATGTCCTTGTTATTTATTAACCTTTTTACCTGCACGCTGAATTCCATGGTAAATTTTTTTACTCTTATAAAATATATTATTCTCTCAATCAGGATAGTCAGGGCTATAACAGAACCCGCTATTATAGGAATCATTACGATTCCGCCTTTTACAATTAAAGTATACATGCTAATCTCCTTTTTTAAATTATACACCTAAAAACTGTATTTACATCCTAATAATATTTTTGTCTGTTCGCCGGGATAATGCTTTATAATTTCATATTTTTTGTTCAGTATGTTTCCGGCTTTCGCGTAAAATAAAAGTTTCTCGGACACGGATTTTTCAAGCAGGCATCCAAGCAAAAAATATCCTCCCAGTTTCTCATTGGTTTCCTTATCATAATAGCTTTCCCCGTAATACTTGCCGTCTATTGACAATATGTACAGCGGGTTACGGTATTTAATTAAAACGCTGATACTGTTATACTGGCGAGGCACAGTCTGGTTATTATTTTCATTTCTTGACGACAGCAATTTACCGTAAAGCTTTGCAGTTATATCTGAGGTAAATTTTCTTATTAAAGAAACCTGCGCCCCGTCTCTTTGAACGCTTTTAATATTGACCGGTATCCATAAACCGTCGGGATTATTGTCGTCTTCATCAAAAACAACAAAATTTTCAATCCAATCATGAAAAATTTTCGCGTTTATCAGGAGGTCCTTGCTGAATTTCATATATGCATTGGAATATAACTGCCAGTAGTTGATTCTCTTAAGAGGCGCGGGGTTAACCTGTGAAAAATTATTCTGCCCGTATAAATCGTAAAATTCAACTTTTTTATTCTGTCTTTTTAAACCCGCTTCGAAATTTGTAATATTGCTGTGCCTGTAATAATACCTCAGACTGGGATTTAGAAATAATTTTCCATCCCCTTCACGGCTTACTCCCGCGCCCAATTTCGCCTGGCTTTTTTCATTTAAATGTATGCCCCTGTTTTCCATGTAAAAGGAATAAAACGAATAGTCATAATTGTTTTCCAGTTTATTCTCTTCAACCTCTCCTGTAAATATATACTGCCCGTTATTTTTTATAAAATCATAGATAATTTTCAGGTTAAGCGATTCATTTTTCAGGGTGGCCCCTTCTTTTAAGTTCGTATTTTCGCCTTTTAAAATAAAATATAAATTTTTACTGATTTTCACACCGAAATTCAGCCCGAAATCATCGCATCTTCTTGTCGATCCGGAAACAGGGGCATTAATCCCTCCCGGCAAATCAAATTTATTTGAATTTACTTTCATCATAAAATCAATTTTTTCTGCGAATAACTCTCCCGCGAACATATTATAATCAAAATCGCTGTCTGACCTTGTCCTGTTTCCTGTTTTTTTGTCAAATTCCAGGAAGTAATTAAATTTTCCGGTATTTCTGCCGTGATTAATTCCGAAATTTATACTTTTGAAATTCCCTAAGGAAAAATCCAGATTTGATCTGGAACCCCTTCTTTTTTGAGCCCGTATAATATTTTCTTCCCTTTCTCTTAATAATATGTCAGGTATTATTTTTTCATAGGATGATTTTTTAAGCCCATACTTTTCCTCCACCCGGATTTCTTCCTTGCCTTCGCTTTTTTTCTTCTCTTTTTCGCTTCCCATTATAATTTCCTCAGGAAGTTTAAAAACAGGGTTATCTTTTTCTTCTTCACAATACACAATAATATTCCCGGTAAATATTATTGATAATAATATTAATAAAATATTTAATTTAATTCTGTTTTTTTTCAGCATTTTCTTGTTTAACCAATGTTTCCAGCTTTTCCCTGCTCTGTTCAGCCCATTGACTTTTTGGGGATTCCTTGACTATCGCCCTGTATAAAGACAAAGCGTCATTTTTTCGCCTGCTAAACTCATATAATTCTGCTTTTCTGAACATTGCCTCATACAATACATCCCCTTTCGCCTTTTTTATAACCTGGTCCAGGTGGTCAAAAGCCGCTCTATCATTATTTTCTTCATGATAGATCAATGCCTCATGAATAAAAGATTTGTATCTATTTTCTAAAACCGATGTTTTTGAACTGGTATATTTTTGAAAATAGATATGCGCCATTTTCCATTCCCTCAATTCCTCATAAATCAGCCCCAAATTGAAAAACACATTGTCCACAAGCTGTGATTTTGGATATTTTTCAATTAAAACAAGATATGCGTCACGGGCTTCTTTTAATTTGCCGGTGCTTTGCAGAGTAACCCCTATTTTATATTGTGATTCTGAAGAAAACTCGGATTCAGGATAGTCCGTTACAATTTTTCCAAAAATTTTAAGCGCGTTTGACAATTGGTTTATCGAATAATAACTGTTTCCTATCCAGAACATGGCGTTCACTTTCAGGTTATGTTCAGGAAAATTTTCTAAAATAGACTCCCACATTTCAATTGCTTTCTGATATTTTTTCTGATTATAAAAATATTCTCCAAGCTTAAACTTTATTTCAGGAAGAAACTGGCTCCTGGGATATTTTTTTGCGAAGCTGTCCGCTAAATTAATCATTTTCCCCGTCTGCTCAAGCTGGTAATAGACCCATATTTGCGCGTATAAGGCGTCATCGGCAAAATCGCTTTCAGGGTAGGCCGCCACAACTTTATTATAAGATTCCAGCGCCTTTTTATAATCTTTGAGGTTATAAAAACAGTCTCCGATACGGTAATACGCCTCAGGCACAAAACTGCTTTTTGGATACCTTTTTATCAATACCTGCCACTCGTTAACGGCCTGCAGGTATATTTCCTTCCGGAAATAACCCCACCCGATCCAGAATTGGGAGTTTTCTTTCCATGGTTCATTATTTATTCTGCGCCATATATTAATGGCGTCCGTGAACCTATCCTGGATGAAAGAAACGGTCCCAAGCTGGTATAACGCTTTATCTTTCAGAACAGACTTCGGGAATTCCTTAATTATCTGTTCATAAAATTGGACCGCCTTAGCGAAATTCTTTTCATTAAAATAAGTCTCTCCTATTTGAAACACAATGTCCGGTTTTAATTTGTTATCCTGCAAAATTTCTAAAAGCTTATTTAATTCCGCCCTGCTTTCCTTATATTTTTCCTGCCTGAAATAACTCCACGCGATCCCGTAGAAGCTCGCGTCAACCAAAACATGTTTAGGCCATTTCTTAATAACATTTTCATAACGGCTGACTGCTTCATTATATTTTTTCTGGTTATATAAACTCTCCGCTGTCCAGAACTCGGCATCGGCGCTTAAATCCGGCGGAGGGACTTTGCCGGTAAGTTTATTAAAATATGATATTGCTTTTTCATAGTCCTTTAATTGAAAAAACGAGCGGCCTGTTTTTAAAATTGATTTGTCATTTAAATCCCCGCCCGCGTATTTGTCCTGAACGACCCTATACGCTTTTACAGCTTCATTATAGTCCCTGAACTGGTAATTATTTTCACCAAGCATAAACCATGAAGCCCCTGAGAATTCACTGTTTGGATAATTTTCGACAAGCTTTTTATACTGGGATATGCTTTTTTTATAATCGTTTAAGATATAATACGCGTAACCGGAAGCGGAAAGCGAATTTTCAACCCATTCGCTTTTGGGGTGTTTATTAATTACCTCAAGGTAGTAATTTACTGCCTGCGGGAAATCTTCCAGGTTATAATAAATACCCCCCGTCCAGAACAAAGCCGCCGGAACAAGTTCACTTTCCGGCCGTTCTTTGACCAGGTCCTTCCATATAGTTAAGGCCTCATTATATTTTTTTACTTTAAAATAAGTCCACCCTGTCCCGTATTTCGCTTTTTCGTAAAATGACCCGTTACTGAAGCGGCTTGTAATATTCTGGTATTTTTCTCTCGCTTTTTCATAATCCTTCATTAAATAATATGATTCTCCAAGCCAGAAATATGCCTGCTCTTCCATTGCTCCTTTTGGGTATTTAGTAATATATTTTTCAAATTCAAGCGCTGAATTTTTATAATCTCCCCCTTTAAATGAACTTTCCGCAAGGTAATACTGGGATGATTCGATTACTTCGCTTCCCGGGTATTTTGACATCACGGTTTTAAAAGAATCGGCGCTTTTCTGATATTCGCCCTTGTTGAGCCATATCCATCCAAGGGAATACTGCGTAAAAGCCGAATATTTGTCCTGCGGGTAAAGCTCCAGAAAGCGAAGGTAAGATTTTTCCGCTTCATCAAATTTCTTCTGCTGGAAAAGACATTCCCCTATCCAATACTGGGCCTGCGGGGCGGATGCGCTTTGAGGAAACTGCGTCATTACTTTTTGGAAATATATTTGCGCGTCAGGATAACGCTTCAGTCTGAAATGGCACTCCGCTATTCGAAAAACAAATTTATCAGCAATATTAGAATTAGGATAAATGCGGTACCCGTTTTCATATAATACAAGCGCCTCTTCATATTTTTCCATGTTAAACACATTTTCAGCCATGTAATACTGGGCTGAATCAGCCATTTTACCTTCAGGAAAGGAAGAAAGATACCTCTTAAACTGGTTATAAGACAAATCGAACAATTTGTTATTAAATGAATCTAATGCATTCTGATAAAGGTTTTCATCTTCAGAAGAAAAGCACGGCGATATTTCTATTAATAAGAAAACTAATATTAAAAATACAATCTTTTTCTTCATTAAGTAATCCTTATTTTTTAAATAATATTATAGAATTTACTTGAGAAATGTCAAGGCATCTTTGATTTATAAACAAAAAACCGCCATAAATATTTGTTGAAGAATAGTGCCCCGGCTAGTCCAATACAATACATCCAGAAATATATGCTATTTCTAAAGTCTTATTTAATATTCTCTCTATTAGAATATCGACTTTTCCGTCTGTTCCCTTAATATTATACATTTTCTAAATTAAATCAAAAACTATATTTTATCGAGGTATATCAAATATTTGATAAGGATAAATTAACTTTGGGTTTTTAATCTGGTCTTTATTAGCTTTATATATTCTTGGCCATTGATATGGATCTCCGTAAATCTTATCAAGACCGGCTATTTTCCATAAACAATCGCCCGGCGCAACCTCGTATTCAGTAGGCCAGCCCCCCCCGCCTATTATTCCTCTTGGTATATCAAAAATCTGGTCAGGATAAATCAAATCAGGATTTTTTATCTTATCCCGATTTGCCCAATATATCTTTTTCCATTTATATGGGTCACCATAAATTTTCTCCATCTTGGAAATATTCCAGAGGCAATCTCCTTTGATTACCTTATATTTTGCGGGTTTTTCCTTTAACTTTCTTATCTCTTCCTCAACAGTTTTAAGTTCATCAGTTTTAGAATAAATATCTTGTTCTGCTGAAGAAATATCCCTCTTTAACTGTTCAATTTCGTCCTGAATGTTTGCATATTCATCTAAAAATCTTTTTGTTTCATCCTGAAGTTTTTTAATAGCCTCTTCTAACACAGATTTAGCTTCATCAACTAATGCTTGGGATTGAACATCAGCAAAAACATTCACCTTAACTGTAAAAATGAAAATAAAAATAAATATAACAATTTTTATTTTTTTCATTTATTCTCCTTTTTAATTCCCGTTTTTATTTTTTCTGTTTTTGGTTCAATTAATAAATCTTTTTTAACTATTAGTTCCTTTAATTCCTTACTAATCACATCTATTTTTGCTTTTAATTTTGAAAGTTTTTCTTTTAAAGAATCCCTTTCTTCTCTGGCATCTTTTACTTTTCTTTCAGCATCATCTCTTTCTTTTTTTGCTTTATAATATCTGTCAATTAAGCTTAAAATCCCCGTTTCAGTTTTTTTTAATTTTGCTAATAATTGTTTTGAAATAACTTTTTCGTCTTCTCTATCAATAGAATCTATTTTATACTTTATTAAATCTATCTCTGCAGATAATAATTCCTTGGTATCTTCAATTACAATATTTATATCATTCTTCTTTAATGATTCTGTTAATCTGCTTTTAGCTTTTTCAAACCTTTTGTGTTTATCATCAAAATTTTTCTTTTTAAGCTCCGCTTCTTCTTTTGCATCATTAGCCAATTTGATAGCCTTAGAAGCTAATTCTTTAGCTAAAGGATAATTTCCTGCATCATAGTTGATTTGAGCTGTTTCTAATGACGCAATAGCATTCCCTGTCTTTTGCGGGGAATATTTCTCCGCTTCAACTTTTTTGGCATATTCAATTGCCTTTTTTGCATTTTCAATATTTATTGCTGCTTCCGAATTTTTCATAGCTAATTCAGCAGATGCAATAGCTGAATTTCCATATTTAATAGCTTTTAAATAATTGTCTTTAGCTTTTGCATATGACTTTTTATGCTGAATTACGCCTTCATTATAATATGCCTTCGCTAATTTTAAACTGGATATAGCATTATTTAAATTATCCAGTGAATATTTCTCCGCACCGTTTTCCCTTGCAATTTTTATTTTTTCCTCTGCATTTGAGATTATGTTTTCAGCCTGTGATTTATATCCATTCAATTCTGAAACCTGCTTTATATTCGGGGCGCAGTTTATTCCATAAAACAAAATACTTATTAAAAATAAAATCTCAATATTTTTTATTTTCATTTGATTTCTCCTATGTTAAAAGTCAATTATTTTCTACTCTGAAGACTTATTTTTTAAATAGCTTCAGCTAATTTGAATTTATTAAAATCATCGAACACCCAATTATTTTTAAGTGTGCGATAAATTATTGTAAGAAACTTTCTAGCTGTCGCGATAATCGCCTTACCGCTGCCTTTTTTAGCTTTTAGTCTAAAGTAAAAACCTCTTAAATATTGATTGTATTTTATTGCTATCAGCGTCGATTGTACCAATGCCGTCCTTGCTATTTTATTACCCATTTTCGTTATCTTTCCATAATGGCTCGTCTCGTTTGAAACATATACTCTCGGCACTATTCCAAGATAAGAGGCCAATTTTTTGTCATCTTTAAAATCATTTACATTACCAATAGTATTTAAAAGTATTGTTGCCGATATGTCTCCTATTCCTGTCATCGATGTCAAATTCTTATGCCCGGGGATATTCTTACCGCGTTCCGATATCTCTTTATTAATCTCATCTATCGATTTGTTCAGGTTTCGGATCTCTTCGACTATTATCTTTAATTCAAATTGGTACGAACGTTCAATTTTCATCGCTAAAACTTTTTCCAATCCTTTTTCTGAACCAAATATTTCTTTCTTCGTTACTATCCCATTGGCATTAAGAATATTATGTATCTTGTTTTTTAACGCGGTCCTTAATTTTATAAATTTATCTCTCGTTCCTATTAAACTGGATATCTGTGATTCTTCTCGGCTTCGCATTCTTACCTCCGGTATCAAATCTTTACTCAGGTATCTTGCTATTACCAGCGCATCAT
>JBFMCF010000120.1 GCA_040754625.1 bacterium
AATACACACTTAAAATTACAATAAACAAAGACAATACCGAAACAACATTAGGCCCTGTTTCATTTTCCGTGGACAAATGCGTAACACCATTATCCGGGGATGTCCATGGCCCGTCTAAAATCACAGCCGTGGATAGATCAGGCATATGCTGTTCAGGCACACAGGAACCCGCGATTATCCTGAACAATTACGGGAACGGCAAGTCAATAGCCTGGACATTCGACCTTGTTGAATCAGGCAGCGACACGACATTCAGCAAAATAAAAGAATTGATAATAAAAAGCATAAATTGGACGACACCCGGAGAAACGCCAATATACCCGATGGCTACACTTCCGATAAATATAGATGTCCTGAACAAAGGCAAGAGCGTGGATTTAAAAATAAATGAAACAGTGCCGGCAGACCTTCTAATTTCAGACGTCCTGAACGCCGGGATAAAAACCAATAATGAAATAACCTGGCAGTTTAACCTTCTTGAAAATACGGCAAAAGATTTGAAATATTACCTTTCAATGCCTGACAATACATTGCAGTGGACATTATTGACAGAAATAAATTATCTCGATTACGACAGCACGTCCTCCTCGGCGGACAGGTGGAAATTTTACAATAATTATATATTGAATACCGCAAACAGCCGGACTATGATAGAATTAATACAGGAAATAATAGACGAACTGAACGGCATGAATTTAAGTCCTTCCGACAGGGAGAAGGCAGACACTATAATAGAAAAATTGGAAAAAATAAGGCTCAGGAACGCGGATACAAAGAAAGAATTTGAGAAAAACATAGAAGATACTTTGAAGGCAGTTGATAAACTGACCGAGATGACCGGCACGGACATTACTCCGCTTAGATTGAAACTGGATGTGCTTATGAGGATCAACGAAATAAGATGGAGCAGAATATAGCGAAAATGATTAAGAATGATTAAGGCAATTGCTATTTGCAGATTTAATAAATATATGATAATATATTACATTTATAATCCATAAAATCAGGAGATAACATGAGTTATGATATTTTAATCATCGGGGGCGGACCGGGCGGGTATGTTTCTGCCATACGCGCGGCACAGCTTGGCGCAAAAGTATGCGTTGTGGAAAAAGATAAAGTCGGGGGTACGTGCCTTAACCGGGGCTGTATCCCGACAAAGTCAATTTTATCCAGCGTTAAACTTTTATCACAGATAAAAGAAGCCGCGGAGTTTGGCATAAAAGTTGAAAAATATGAGCATAATTGCAAAGCGATTGTTGACAGGAAGAATACAATAGTTGAAAAATCCGTCCAGGGGATTGAATTTCTATTTAAGAGCTACGGTGTGGACCTCATAAGAGGCGAGGGAATAATAAAAACAAAAAATATTGTTTCAGTTAAAAACCAGGACGGTGTTAAAGAAATAGAAACAAAAAATATAATAATCGCCACAGGGTCAGAACCGGCGCAGATACCAATATTTCAGATTGACGGGAAAAAAGTTATTACAAGTACGGAGGCATTAAACCTTTCGGAATTGCCGGAAAGTATTTTGATAATAGGAGGCGGGGTAATAGGGTGCGAGTTTGCTACGATTTTTAATGAACTTGGAGTTAAAATAACAATAGTTGAAATGATGCCGAACATCATACCCACCGAAGATGTGCAGATTGCAAGACGCCTGCAGGGAATTCTGAAAAAACGCGGTATAAACATAAACACCAACAGCAAGATAATATCGCTGGTGAAAAGCGGGAATAAGGTAACAATTGAATTGGAATCCAGGGAAAAATTTGAAAGCGATATGGTCCTTGTGTCTATCGGGAGAAGCATAAATTCCAAAAATATAGGCCTGGAAAATATAGGGGTCCAGACCGGGCAGAGGGGAGAAATAATTGTGAATGATTATATGGAAACAAATGTGCCCGGGGTTTATGCGATTGGCGATGTTACGGCAAAAGTTATGCTCGCGCATGTAGCGTCCGCCCAGGGACGCCAGGCAGTAGAAAATATTCTGCATGAAAAGAGGCCCATGGATTACAGTATAATTCCAAGCTGTATTTTCACTCACCCGGAAATAGGGTCTGTCGGGTTAACGGAAACCAGGGCTAAGGATAAAGGTATTGATGTTACGACCGGCACCTTTCAATTCGCGGGGCTTGGAAAAGCGCAGGCAATGGGGGAAACAGAAGGTATAGCAAGATTAGTTGTGGAGAAAAATACGGACAGGGTCATAGGGGGGCAGATAATCGGCCCTGATGCGACAAGCCTTATTGCCGAAGTGGCGCTGGGAATAAGATTAAAGGCCACATCAAAAGACATAGGCGAAACGATACACGCGCATCCCACACTGCCTGAAGCGGTGATGGAGGCCGCGGAAGATGTCCATGGTTTATCGTGCCATTTGGCCAAAAAAAGAAAAGCTGATAAATAAAAAAAGAAAGCATGGAGCCTGTATTTTATGTTGAAACTTCCCGGGTGGATAAAGAAGGACATTCCCCGTAAAAGAATATTGTTAAACGCGGAATCCGGCGGGACTTACAGCATTTTAAAAAATTATAAATTAAATACGGTTTGCCAGGAAGCAAAATGTCCTAATATATACGGATGTTTTAATAAAAAGACCGCTACTTTTATGATTTTAGGCAGCAGGTGCACGAGGTCGTGTAAATTTTGCGGTGTTGAAAAAGGCCGTGTATCAAAAATAGATGAAGATGAACCTTTAAGGATTGTTGAAGCGGCAAAAAAATTAGATCTTAAATACGTGGTAATCACATCAGTGACAAGGGATGATTTGCCTGACGGCGGCGCGCGGCAATTCGCAAAAGTAATAAAATTGATCCGGGAGGAATTATCCGGTGTAAGGGTTGAAGTGCTTGTCCCTGATTTTTCAGGGGACAATAATTCGATAGATATTCTTATTGACGAGGGACCTGATGTTTTTAACCATAATATTGAAACTGTTCCGCGTTTATATGAAATAATACGTCCGGGAGCGGATTATTACAGGTCTTTAGCGATTTTAAAATATGTTAAAAAAAATAAAAAAAATATTTATACAAAATCAGGTTTAATGCTCGGACTCGGAGAGAAAAAAGGAGAGGTAATAGCAGTCTTGAATGACCTGAAAAAGAATAAATGTGATTTTATAACAATCGGCCAGTATTTTAAGCCCGGGAGAAAAAATATTGATGTATCTGAATATATAACAAAAGACAAATTTGTTGAATTTGAAAATATCGCAAAAGATATGGGTTTCCTGGGAGTATTTTCAGGAACGTGGGTGAGAAGCTCATTTCACGCGGAAGAGATGATGAACATAGGGGCGCGGTTCATGAACCCGCCCTGAAGACGGGCAATTCGTGAATTGTCCCTGCATTTAATTAGAGGAGAATATATGTCAGTACTTGTAGTCGGTTCAGTGGCAATGGATACGATTGAAACGCCATTCGGCAAGGTTAGTAACGCGTTAGGCGGTTCCGCGGTTTACTCGTCCTTTTCCGCGTCATTTTTTTCCCCTGTAAAAATGGTGGCGGTAATCGGAAATGATTTTCCAAAAGAATACAAAGATATACTTAGAGAAAAGGAAATTGACCTCCAGGGATTGCAGGAAGAAGAAGGAAAAACATTTCACTGGGAGGGTTTTTATGATTATGATTTGAACACAGCGCATACAATAAGCACGGAATTGAATGTCTTTGAGAATTTTGAGCCCGTCATTCCTGAATTTTATAAAAATACTCCTTATGTTTTTCTGGCAAATATTGATCCTGAACTGCAGTTAAAAGTATTGAATTCAATTAAACACCCGAAACTTGTAGTAGGTGATACAATGAATTTCTGGATTGATAAAAAGAGAGACGCCCTCCTGGAAACTTTGAAAAAAATTGATATTTTAATTGTTAACGATGCTGAAGCGAGAGATTTATCTGATGAATCGAACCTGATAAAGGCGGCAAAAAAGATTAGGTCGTTTGGGCCTAAAAGCTTAATTATAAAAAAAGGAGAACACGGCGCCCTGCTTTTCAGCAATGACAGTATTTTTTCCGCTCCCGCGTTTCCGCTGGAATCTATTTATGATCCTACCGGCGCGGGGGACACATTTGCCGGCGGCTTTATCGGGTATTTGGCAAGAACGGGTGATTTAAGTGACGATAATATGCGCCGCGCTGTGATAAAAGGAAGCACGATGGCATCGTTTTGCGTGGAGAATTTTACATTAAACCGGATGAGGAATTTGACCGAAACGGAAATAAACGCGAGATGCCGGAAATTAAAGGAATTGAGCCATTTCGAAAATATATAGGTGAAAATATGATAGCCTCAAATAGAATTAACAGGTTTCCGGCGTATCTTTTTGCGAAGATTAACAGCCAGAAACTTGAAGCGAGGAAGAAGGGAATTGATGTTATTGACCTTGGGATGGGGAACCCCGACCACCCGACACCCATGCCTGTTGTCCATTCTTTGATAAAAGCGGTCCAGGACACGAAAACACACCGCTACTCGGTGGCAAGGGGTATTTCTAATTTCAGGCGCGAGGCAAGCAGGTTTTATGAAAAGAAATTTAATGTTTCTATAGACCCTGATAAGGAAGTAGTCGCGCTGATTGGGACAAAGGAGGGCCTGGCACATCTTATGTTCGCGATTTTAAATGAAGGAGATGTAGCGGTTGTTCCAAACCCCACATATCCGATTCATATGTACAGCGTCATAATGGCAGGCGGGAACCTTATAAATGTCCCTCTTTTCCCCTTTGATGATTTTCTGAAACGTATATCTGATACAATACAAAGTACATGGCCCCAGCCGAAAGTTTTAATTTTGAATTTTCCGAATAATCCCACAACGCTAAGTGTCGACATAAGTTTTTTTGAAGAAGTTGTGGCATTGGCCAAAAAACATAATTTACTTGTGGTGCATGATATGGCTTACGCGGACATTGTTTTTGATGATTACAGGGCCCCGAGTATCCTTCAGGTAAAAGGCGCGAAGGACCTGGCAATAGAGTTTTATTCTTTTTCCAAATCTTTCAATATGCCGGGCTGGAGAGTGGGTTTCGCGGCAGGAAATGCTGAAATTGTCCATGCTTTGACTAAAATAAAAAGCTATCTTGATTACGGGATATTCACGCCAATCCAAATTGCGGGTATCAAAGCGCTTCAATGCCCTGATGAATGGGTAAAACAAAATGCGGACATTTATTCAAAGCGTGCCGATTTGATGGCAAAAGAAATGAATAAAATGGGCTGGCCCGTGGAAAAACCAAGGGCGACAATGTATCTCTGGCCGGGGATACCTGAAAAATTCAAGAAAATGGGATCTATGGATTTTTCCATGATGCTCCTGGAAAAAGCAAATCTGGTCGTTTCCCCTGGAGTAGGATTTGGAGAATACGGAGAAGGCTTTATACGGATTGCCCTGGTAGAAAATGAAAACAGGATACGTCAGGCATTAAAAAATATTAAAAAATTAATGTTATGAAATAGTTTCCTAATATCCTTTCAATATTAAGATTGAGCCCATGAGGACTGCCACCGCGTAAATTTCCCCTTGTAAAAAATAAAAAATTCAATTATATTTGTATATTATGAAGAGAGAAATTATGCCGCATTATTTAAATCACGTAAAAGAGTAAAAGAAAAGTATAAAATGTCGGGAATTGGTTTTTTTAAAATAATAGAGGAAATTACCGTTAATTTATGATATAATAAATAATTTTGGAGAATAAGATGGATATTTCAAAAGACAATCTTTGCGCAATAGAAAAAGAGTCTTCAGGGAAACTGAAGGATGAAGAAAGGTCTATTGCCTATTTTTCAATGGAAATTGGTTTGGAATCTAAAATACCAACCTACAGCGGCGGATTGGGAATTCTGGCAGGGGATACAATTAAGTCATGCGCGGATTTAAAGGTCCCGCTTGTGGCGGTAAGCCTGCTTTACAAAAAAGGGTATTTTTTTCAGAGGCTTGATGAGTATGGAAACCAGTATGAATATTCCAATGAGTGGAACCCGTCAGAATCAATGGCCCTTTTGCCGAATAAAGTGACCGTAAAAATTGAAAACCGGGACATCGTCATCAGGGCATGGCAGTACAGGGTGAAGGGAGTAAACAGCGAAATCCCTGTGATATTTCTTGATACGGACACCGAGGAAAACGGCGAATATGACCGGAGTTTGACTTATTACCTTTATGGCGGTGACGAAAGATACAGGTTCGCGCAGGAGATAATTTTAGGCATCGGAGGAATACGCATGTTGCGTGAATTGGATTACAAAAAATTCAGGCGTTACCATATGAATGAAGGACACGCGAGCCTGCTTACTTTGGAGCTTTTGAATGAAAGGAAAGATGAGGTGGCTATTATCCCCGAAATTATTAATAAAGTTAAGAGAAGATGCGTATTTACAACACATACGCCTGTAACGGCAGGCCATGACAAGTTTTCCTATGACCTGGTCAAAGCTTTTTTAGGGGATTATTTTCCCCTTGATTTATTAAAGGAACTGGGCGGGCAGGATTGCCTTAATATGACTTTACTCGCCTTGAACCTGAGCCACTATATAAATGGGGTTGCGAAGGAACACGGGAAAACATCGCAGGAAATGTTCCCGGGGTATCATATTGAATATATTACAAACGGCGTACATTCAGGGACATGGGTCTGCCCGAGTTTCAGGAAATTGTTTGATAAGCATATTTACGGGTGGTTCAATGATCCTTTTTCTTTAAGATATGCCTTGAGTATCCCTAGGGATGAAATATGGAACGCGCATGAGGAGGCAAAAAAGGTCCTTATAGACTATGTAAATAAGAGGACCTCTCTGGGTTTTGATTATGATACCCTGACAATTGGTTTTGCCCGGAGGGCCGCCGCGTATAAAAAAGCTGACCTTGTATTTTTTGATACCACAAGGCTTGTAAATATCTCCCAGATTGTGGGAAAAATCCAATTTATTTTCGCGGGCAAGGCGCATCCTAAAGACTGGCAGGGTAAAGAACTTATAAAGAGGATAAAAGCCGTGGCAAACAGCCTTAAGGGGCATATAAAAATAGCTTATATTGACAATTATGATATGGAACTGGCGCGGATGTTTATTTCGGGTTCCGACCTCTGGCTGAATACACCGAGTAAACCGCAGGAAGCGTCAGGGACATCGGGTATGAAGGCCGCGCATAACGGCGTGCCGAGTTTTAGTATACTGGATGGGTGGTGGATTGAGGGCTGTATTGAAGGGAATACCGGATGGTCAATCGGTTCGGTTGATGAAAAGGAAAGTATAGATGAAAAAAACGCTGATTCCCTATACATGAAATTAGCGAGAGACATAATTCCAGTATTTTATAATAACCGCCAGGTATGGATTGATATAATGCGTCATTCTATAGCGATTAATGCCTCATTTTTCAATACCCACCGTATGGTCCAGCAATATGTTTTAAATGCTTATTTATATAAATAGAAAAGGATAAAAAATGCCAAATCAGAAGCGACGGAAGGACATAAGGAATATAGCTATTATTGCCCATGTTGACCATGGAAAAACAACATTGGTGGACGCGCTTTTAAAACAAAGCGGGGCATATCATTTTAAAGAGGGAGAGTCGACAATTATGGACTCAAACCCGCTTGAAAAAGAACGAGGTATCACTATTTTTTCAAAAAATGCGTCTTTTCGCTACAAAGATACGCAATTTAACATTGTGGACACACCGGGCCACGCGGATTTTGGAAGCGAGGTGGAACGCATTTTAAAGATGGTGGATGGCGTGCTTTTGCTTGTTGACGCGTTTGAAGGCCCGATGCCGCAGACAAAATTCGTTTTAAAAAAATCTCTCGAGATGCACCTCAAACCGATTGTTGTAATCAATAAAATTGACCGTCCCAATGCCAGGCCTCATGAAGTTTCAGACATGACTTTTGATCTTTTTTGTGAATTAAACGCGACGGATGAACAGCTTGATTTCCCGATTGTCTATGCCTCCGGGAGAGAAGGCATTGCCACATTGGATTTAGAGGATGAAAGTAAAGACCTTAAACCGCTTCTGGATACCATTCTTCACCGGGTCCTTCCGCCGGTTGCCGATCCCGAAAAGCCTTTCCAGATGCTTGTTACAATGCTGGATTATGATTCTTATATCGGCCGTATAGCTGTTGGACGTATTTTTCACGGTATGATAACTTCAGGGGACCAGGTAGCGCTTGTAAAACATGATGACACAATAGAAAACGGGAAGGTGATAAAAATATTGAAATACCAGGGACTGAAAAGAGTGGAAGTCGAAAAGGCGGAGGCCGGAGATATAGTTTCGATAGTTCCCGGTATTGAAGATATTAAAGTGGGCGAGACCCTCGCGTCTTTTACAGACCCCCAGGCGCTTCCCGCGATAAAAATCGATGAGCCCACAATTTCCATGAATTTTTCTCACAATACAAGCCCCATCGCGGGCAAAGACGGGGGCAGGTTTCTTACGTCACGTCATATCCGGGAAAGGCTGGAATATGAGAAAATGATGAACGTGGGAATAAAGATTGAAGAGGTGGACAACGGCGAAAGGTTTAAAGTTTCGGGAAGGGGGGAACTGCATCTTGCCATTCTGATTGAAACAATGAGACGCGAGGGGTATGAATTTGAAGTGTCCTGTCCCAAGGTGATTTTAAAGAAAATAGAAGGTGATATTTTTGAGCCGGTTGAGGAATTATATATTGAAGTGCCGCAGGAATACCAGGGTGCTGTCATACAAAATCTTGGCAACAGGCGTGCGGAAATGAAAGACATGCAGGCAACTTTAAATACGGTCCGTTTGAGATTTTTAATCGCATCCAGGGCGCTGCTTGGTTTTCGCAATGAATTTTTAGTAATGACGAGAGGCGGCGGGATTATGTACCAGAATTTTTTTGAATATCAGAAATTCAAGGGCGAATTACCGTCCCGTCAAACCGGTGTTTTGATTTCCCAGAATGCGGGGAAAGCAGTCGCATACGCCCTCTGGGGATTGCAGGAGAGGGGAGAAATATTTATACATCCGGGGGATGATGTTTATGAAGGAATGATAGTTGGTGTTAATAACAAAGGCAATGACCTTGTCATTAACGCGATTCGCGAGAAAAAGCTGACCAATATGCGTGCATCGGGTTCGGACGAAGCCATAAGGCTTGTGCCGCCCCGCGAGATGACCCTTGAATTCGCGCTCGAATTTATTGAAGACGATGAGCTTGTTGAAATTACGCCTAAAAATATAAGGCTCAGAAAACGGTATCTTACCGAAAACGAGCGCAAGATTTCGCTGCGCCAGGAACAGACAGTATCGTAACATAAAGCGATTGGCTTACTTAAATGAGAAAAATTGTATTAATTTCTCTGATAACCGTTTTTTTGATATATAAGCCTGTTTTAAGCAGTGAGAATACATATCTCGGTTATACCGGCTATGTGAAGGGTTCATCGAAAGTAATAGGGATGGGAGGCGCGTTTACCGGCATTTCCGACGATGTGAACAGCGTCCTGTATAATCCCGCCGGCATAGTGTTTTCTGAAACACAAAATATTGTCTCCTTCAGTTTTGCCACATTCACGGACAAATCCATTGACCTGAGTAAAGACACGCCTGACGAAATATGGAAAAGTGAAATATTTAACTTTGGATTTCTTCACAGGACGAGAAAGAAAAACAAATTCACCTGACTTGTCCAAATTAGTGCGACAAGGATAAAGCTTTCAAGAGTTGCTGGACTTCCTCGGATAAATCCGACCTTATAATAATTTCTTCATCAGTAATTGTATTAAGAATCCTGGCGTCAGTAATT
>JBFMCF010000121.1 GCA_040754625.1 bacterium
TTTAATTATTTTTAATCAAACATGGCACTACACTTTGGCCAAAAAAAAGAACCGCCCCTTATTTCTATGCGGTTCTTTTCGCTTCTTTTGCGATTTTTTAGGGTTTAACTGTCAAAGTTCTGTTAAGTTGTTTCATAACTGGTCATTGATTTAAGCAAGTCGAGGTTCCTTTTGGAAGCGAAATCCTTTGGGTTAAGTTTTACAGCAATCGTAAACTCATGTATAGCATTTTTAATCATATTTTTGTTATAAAACGCAACACCCAGGTGATAATGAGCGGCCGCGTCCTCAGGTGTCCCGCGCACGACTTTTTGGAATTCCTGGATTGCTTCTTCGTCTTTTTGCATCCTTTCATAGGTAACCCCAAGCTGGTAATGAGCTAAGAGATAGTCAGGAGAAATCCTCAGGACCTCTTTAAAATGGTAAACTGCTTCTTCCAATTTTCCTAAATGATACAGGACTATTCCCAATTGGTAATGAGCGGATTTGTACTGGGGATTAATGGAAATCGCGGCCCTGTATTCCCTGATCGCGTCGTTCGTTTTATTAGTCCTGTAATAAAGTGTTCCAAGCTTATAATGGACATCGGCGTATAAAGGATTGTGCTCTTTAAGAATAACATATTGTTCTATTGCCTTGTCCACCATGTTGTATTGTTCATATAATTCGGCTAAATGGCTCCGTATTTTTATATTAGACTCATCTGCACTTAGCGCTTTTTGATATTCCTCAATCGCCTTGTTAAAATCGCCTTCTTTTTCCAGCAAATCAGCGTTTATCAAGTGGACGTGAGATATTGTGTTTTTAAAAGCATACCCGCATTCCTTGCAAAATTTATGGCTTATATCGTTTTCCGTATGGCAGTTTGGACAAATCATTTTATTACTTTACCCGCAACTGATAATTTTGTCAATATGATTTTTCTGCCTGATTTTTTGCAAAAATAACCTCCCGCGCATATGCCCGATTGTTAAACGCCCTGCGTCTGATCTTTTTCCGCAAATAACTGACTGAATACCATTAAAATGATTTCAGTATTGCAAAAAAAGTTTATTTATGCTAAAAAGATAATAAAAGGAGTTAGATTTTTGAAGACATTGGCCCAGGAAATAGAATCGCGTACAGGAATAAATGTGTTCAATTGTTACCAGTGCGGAAAATGTTCCGCGGGGTGTGTTTTTTCCTACCTGATGGATACGCCCCCGCACCTTTTAATGAGGTACATACAACTGGACATGAGAGAAAAAGCGCTTTCTTCCAACACCTTCTTTGGCTGCGGGGCCTGTGTCACGTGTTCTTTCCGCTGTCCGAGGGAAATAGATGTTTTGAGGGTAATAAATACAGTGAAAAGCATCGCTATGGAAGGAAAAATTTTGCCGCGCAATAAAAGCCTGGAAGATGTCCGTATTTTTGATAAAATATTTTTGGATAACATCGTAAGAAATGAACGGGCGGATGAATTTTCATTAGGGTTAAGTTTCAACCTGAAAAGCGGGAAGTTGCTAAAAGATGTTTCCCTCCTGCCGGTTTTATCCGAAAAAGATAAATTTGCAGTAAAAGAAAAAGCGGCTTCGAGGAATATTAAAAAGGTAGTTAATAAGCTGAAATAATAAATGAAAAAAACAATAATGGATTATAGTTATTATCCCGGCTGTTCGCTTAAAAGCAGCGCGAAAGACTATGAAAAGGCCGTGAAACGGGCAAGCGATCTGCTCGGCATAAGGCTTTTTGAACTCTCTGACTGGGCCTGCTGCGGCGCGAGTGTGTCCCATGTCCCGGAAGAATCTTTAAGTTTGGCCCTGCCGTCCATTACGATGGCGGAGGCTGAGAAATACTCCCGTGATATCGTAACCGCCTGCGCCGCTTGCTTTAACAGATTAAAGTCCACGCGCATTTTACTGGAGAAGTACCCTGAGAAAAAAAAAGAAACTGAAAAACTAATAGAAAAAAGCCTCCCGGAGAAAACCAGGATAAGACATTTTTTAGAAGTGTTATCGGAAGACGTTGAAGACCTGGA
Organism: bacterium; assembly: GCA_040754625.1. NCBI lineage: Bacteria > bacterium. Next base: position 2,018 of record JBFMCF010000121.1, read on the forward strand.
CACCAGGATTAAAAAAACATTTAGTGGCTTAAAAACGGCGTGTTATTACGGCTGCCTGCTTACAAGACCCGCGGGCATGATCGCGGACGAGAGGAGTGAAGACCCTCAAATGATGGATAACCTGATGAAAAAATTGGGGGCGGATACCGTTATGTGGCCGTATAAAACCGAATGCTGCGGGACGAGCTTCGGCTTGTCAAAGCCTGAGGTTGTATTAAAACTGTCGGGGAAAATCCTTAAATCGGCAAAAAAAACAGGGGCTGATTGTATCGTGGCCGCCTGTCCCTTATGTCACGCAAACCTTGACCTGCGCCAGGCCCAGATAGAAAAATATAATAAGGAAAAGTTTGATATCCCTGTATTTTATTTTCCTGAACTGGTCGTTCTGGCATTAGGCGACGATTATAAAAATTTGGAGCTGGATAAGCATGTGGTTAATCCAATGCCGCTGCTTAGAAGAAAAGGTTTGATCTGAAAAAAGCCGTTTAAACAGTTTAAACGGATTGAACAAGGAATTTTCATGCGAATCGGAGTTTTTATCTGCCATTGCGGCACCAATATTTTGAGCGTAGTGGATGTTATCAAGATCGCGGAAAGTATATCCAATTACCCGGGAGTGGTAATAGCCAGGGAATATAAATATATGTGTTCGGAGCCGGGCCAGAACCTTATAAAAAACGCGATTAAGTGTTATAATCTGGACCGTATCGTTGTCGCGGCGTGCACGCCCAAACTGCATGAAAATACCTTCCGCAGGTGCGTGGATGAAATGGGCCTGAACCCGTACATGTTTGAAATGGCCAATATACGCGAGCAGTGTTCATGGGTGCATTCCGATAATCCCGAACTTGCGACGCGGAAATCCGAAGATCTTATAAAAATGGCCATTGAAAGGGTGCGGTTCGCGAAAGAACTCACCTGCTCGAAAGTGACTATTGAACGCAGGGCGCTTGTTATCGGCGGGGGGGTCGCGGGTATCCAGTCGGCGCTCGACATTGCTAACGCGGGATATCCCGTGACACTGGTTGAACGGACACCGTCAATAGGCGGCCGCATGGCCCAGCTTGATAAAACGTTCCCCACTCTTGATTGTTCCGCCTGCATCCTTACCCCGAAAATGGTGGAAGCCAACAGACATCCATTAATAAAGATTTACACATACAGCCAGGTTGAAGAAGTCAGCGGGTTTGTCGGGGGATACGAGGTTACAATCAGGCAAAAGGCAAGATCTGTGGAGATGAAAAAATGTACCGGCTGCGGTATATGCCAGACGAAGTGTCCTGTAAAAGTCGACAGTGAATTCGACGAGGGCCTTTCAAAACGCCGCGCGATTTATATGCCCTTCCCGCAGGCAGTGCCTAATGTCCCGGTTATTGACCGTGGGCATTGCAGGTATTTTTTGGAAAAAAAATGCGGTGTTTGTAAAAAAGTATGTCCCTCGGACGCTGTAAATTATGAACAGGAAGATATTATTATCAGGGAAAAATTCGGGAGTATCATAATAGCGACGGGTTTTGACCTTTTTGATTACAGCAAGTACGGTGAATACGGTTATGGAAAATATAAAAATGTGATTACGTCCATCCAGTTTGAAAGGATGGTTAATTCCGCGGGGCCGACCGGTGGCCGTATAGTCCGCCCCTCCGACGGCAAGGAACCGGAAAAAGTTGCGTTTATACAATGTGTTGGTTCCAGGGACGACAGGATAGGGAAGCCTTATTGTTCAAAGGTTTGCTGCATGTACACGGCCAAACACGCTATGCTGTTGAAAGAACATGTCCCCGGGTCGGAGGCATATGTTTTCTATATTGACATAAGGGCCAGCGGCAAGAATTACGAGGAATTCGTTCACAGGGTGCAGGAAAATTACCGCGTAAAGTATATAAGGGGCAGGGTATCTAAGATATTTGAAGAAGGGGATAAATTAATTGTAAGGGCATACGACACGATTTCCAATTTACCCATTGAAATGGATTTCGGTATGGTGGTCCTTGCCGTGGGTGTTGTTCCCCGCAGGGATTCGGAGCAGTTTGCTCGAACACTGAATATTTCCCTGGATAACAGCGGGTTCGTGGGTGAACTGCATCCCAAACTCGCGCCTGTGGAAAAAAACACGCCCGGGATATTTTTAAGCGGAAGCTGCCAGTACCCGCGGGACATCCCTGAATCCGTGGCCATGGCGGGGGCGGCCGCCGTGAAGTCCCTTTCGCTTTTCGCGAAGGAATTTTTAACCTCCGAACCCATGATCGCCGAGGTGAACGCATCCATCTGCACCGGGTGTTTAAATTGCAAAAATATATGTCCTTACCAGGCTATAATTGCGGAGGAGGTTAGAGACCTGGATGGAAAGACACGCCTGGTCGCGAAAGTGAATGAGACGATCTGCAGGGGATGCGGCAGTTGCGTGGCTACCTGCCCGTCGCAGTGCATTAATTTAAAAGGTTTTTCAAACGAGCAGATTCTCGCGGCGATTGAGGCGCTGTGAGAAAAATATATAATCATTTAATAGATAATTTTCAATAAATGGAGTAATTAATGCCTGATTCATTGATAGAAGTTTTGCCGAAGATTGTATCCGAAGGGAAAAAGGAAGTTGAGCTGATTCTGGAAAGAATTTCAAATGGCTCAAGGATAACTTTGCAGACGAACGAATACGTTTTGCCGTCCAAAGAAACTTCAGGGCTTTTCAGGGGTGCTGTAAAAGATGAGATAAAACAAAGTTGGCAGAACCGCTTGATTTATGGCGACAATTTGCTTGTTATGCAAGCGTTATTAGCAGACGATGAGGCGCAGGGACTGCCTTCAATGCGCGGAAAAATTGACCTTATCTATATTGACCCGCCTTTTGATTCAAAGGCGGATTACCGCACAAAAATCACGCTTCCTTCAGGGAATATCGAACAGAAACCCACTGTTATTGAGCAGTTCGCTTATTCGGACACATGGAAGGACGGGACGGTATCTTATTTAAAAATGATGTATTCGCGTCTGGTTTTAATGCGTGAACTGCTTGCTGACACAGGGTCGATTTATGTGCATTTGGATTGGCACGTGGGACATTATGTAAAAGTTATTATGGATGAAATATTTGGGAAGGAGAATTTTCTGAATAATGTTGTATGGTGCTATAAAACAAGGCAATTTTCAAAAAATTATTGGAATAGAAAACATGATGATATTTTAATTTATAAAAAAGGCTTAGAATGGATTTTTAATTATAAAGAAGTATTAGAGTCATATTCAGAGGAAACAATTAAAAAATACAAAAATAAAGATGAAAAGGGTTATTATAGGCTTTGTGGCAGAGGTATAAAAGGAAGCCCAATTCAGTCAGCTAAAGATGTAGATCCTAAATGGGAAAAAGAACATCCGGAATTAGTTGTAAGAAACTACTTATCAGAAGGATATGCTCCTTCTGATTATTGGTTAATTGATATTGAGAATCAAGCATCAAAAGAGAGAACCGATTTTGATACACAAAAACCTATAGAATTACTTGAACGTATTATTAGCGCTTCATCTAATACAGATTCTGTTATTGCCGATTTTTTTGCCGGTTCCGGCACAACCGGCGCGGTTGCGGAAAGTTTGGGGCGCAGATGGATAATGTCTGACATTGGCAAACCTGCATGCATGATTATGCGAAAACGCCTCATCGACCAGGATTCAAAACCGTTTTTATATCAATCTATCGGCGATTACCAGAAAGAGCAATTTGAAAAGAGCGAATTCAGGAGAATAAGTGATCTGGCACATGTTGTTCTAAACCTTTACGGCGCGATGCCTTTTAATCTGCAGGACAGCCCGCAGGGAAATCTGGGATACCTCAAAGAGGGAAGGACTCTGGTTTTTGTTGATTCACCTTCAAAATTAACTGGCCTTAACACCCTCAAAAAAGCCCAAACACTGCGGGGCAGTTTTATGGGCGGCTGGGAAAAGATAGTGGTGCTTGGCTGGAATTTTGTGACTGATATTGGCCAGGCAATTATAAATTTAAACGACCCAAAACTTGAGGTGCTGGTTATTCCTCCTGATTTGCTGGACAGGTTAAAGACAAAATCCTCTTATGATAAATTGATTAAAACCGGAAAAGTCAGGTTCTCATCTCTTCAGTATCTTTCAATAAAACCGGTAAAACGCGAAGAAAAGGACAGCGAAAACGAAGAATTAACGGTTGAATTATCCAACTATGTGCTTCTCTCGCCCGACGCAATGCCTTTGTCGGAAGAGGACAGGGAAAAAGTCCAGAACATAATTAAGGATGACCCGTTGTCTTTGATAGAATACTGGAGCATAGACCCTGATTATGACGGAGAGGTTTTCAGGAGCAAATGGCAGGATTACAGGGGCAATGTCGAAAGCGATAATGACGCTTATAATGTTGTCAGGAAAACCGCATTAACCTTGCCGAAAAAAGCAAACCGCAAAATCTGCGTCAAGGCGGTTGACGTGTTTGGATTCGAAAGCGCGGTGGTGGAGGAGGTAAAATAATACCTGTGAAATATTATTTCTTCCTTGACGAGACAGGGGACCATGGATTGTCCTATATTGACAAGAATTTTCCGATATTTTTATTATGCGGATGTTTATTCAGCGAAGATTCCCTGCGCCAGACGGAAAACACGTTGAATGATTTTAAACGCAAGTACTTTAATACAATAGAAGTAATTATGCATTCGCGCGAGATAAGAAAATGCGAAGGAGCGTTTCAGATACTATTTGATTTGAACTTAAAAGAAAAATTTTACAATGACCTAAATAACATACTTGATAAGGCTGATTTCAAGATAATCGGCGCGGTTGTCAATAAGGAAGAACACATCAAGAAATATGGCGCAGGGGCTAAAGATCCGTATGCCCTTTCGTTGTCATTTATTATCGAAAGGCTGATTTTTTGTGTAGACTTGATGGATAAAAACGCATCGGTGGATATCCAGGTTGAAGAAAGGGGCCGCAAGGAAGACGATATGTTATTGGCCCATTATAATACTATCAAGGATAGAGGGACATTTTATGTGTCAACTGAACGTATGATTCATCGGCTAAAGAGTTTTAAGTTTTTTAACAAGAGAGAAAATGTGCTTGGGTTGCAGGTGGCTGATTTATGCGCGTATCCTTTGGCTCGGTATGTGTTAAATCCGAGGGCTCCATACATTCCGTTTGACGTTATTAAAAGTAAAATTTATTGTAATTCCAAAGGAGAATTTGAAGGGTGGGGATTGAAGCAATTTCCATAAAAGCAAGAAGCCTCTCTTGCGAGAGGCCCCTTGTCGACCGGGAGACACCCCGATCCTTTTTACTTATTGCTACCGCTGATTAATATTGGCACAGCGGATGAAGCCTTGATAGGTTCCTTACCTTAAATAAGGAACAACTCTATTATATAGATATATATAGATAATGTCAAGTGTTTTAGCTTAGAGAGTAACGAATATGCCTACACCAATTAATATCGGCACAAAAGACATTCCGCTTAAGTTCGCGAAGCGTTTGACTGAAATAGTCAACGCCGAATTTAAGAAGGGAACGTTTCTGGATAAAGTTACTCCTGTAACCAGAGATTTATTGAGGTTCTGGTTTGAAGATATATTCTGCGAAAACAGGAGATACAATTTCCATTTGGGCCAGAAACAGGCTATTTTGAACACAATTTTTGTTCATGAAATATTCAGGACATCTACTGTGTTTGATATGTATACGGCGGTTGAACAGGAATTGTTAGCTCAGATAGATATGAAAGACCTTAAAAAAGACAAATACCAGCATCCGAAATATGCCGTAAAAATGGCGACAGGAACAGGCAAAACGTGGATAATAGAGGCCCTGTTGATATGGCAATATTTGAACGCCAGGCACGAAGAAAAGCCTTCCGGGAGATTTTCTAAAAATTTTCTTTTAGTTGCCCCTGGTTTGATAATTTATGAAAGGCTGATTAACGCCTTTTCCGGTAAAGAGAACGAGGAAGGGATAAGAGATTTCAGCCGGTCAGATTTTAAACAGTTTGAGGAATTATTTATTCCACCGTCTTACAGGGAGGAAGTTTTTGGATTTATACAGAATTCCGTCTGCAATAAAGATGAAATCGGCAAAAAAGTAACGGGAGACGGTATTATTGCTGTCACCAACTGGCACCTTTTAATGGGGGTTGAGGATGAAAAAGAGATTCAAAATTCTCCCCTGGAAAATCCTTCAGGAATATTAAAAGATATCCTGCCGATAACCCCAGGAACGAGCGCTGGACATTCCCTGGAAAGTCTGGATAACCAGTATTTTAAAGGCAATGAAATTGAATTTCTCGCGAAATTGGATAATTTAGTTGTTATGAATGATGAGGCGCACCATATCCATGAAAATAAAACTTATGGTGAAGTCCAGGAAGTTGAATGGCAGAAAAGTTTGAATTATATTTCAAAGTCAAAAGGCAGTCGTTTTATTCAGATAGATTTTTCGGCGACACCTTATGACGTGACAGGAAGCGGCCAGAAAAGGACCAAACATTATTTCCCGCATATAGTAGTGGATTTTGATTTAAGAACGGCCATCCATCACGGACTGGTGAAGACTATAACTATAGACAGGCGGAAGGAAATCGCGAGCCTGCCGCTGGACTTTAACGCTGAAAGAGACGGCAGAGATGTAATCGGCTTATCTCCGGGGCAAAAGACAATGCTCCGGGCGGGCCTTTCAAAGTTGAAAAGGCTCGAAGAACATTTTATTGATCTTACGAAAGACAAGGAAGGATTTTCCGTTAAACATCCCAAAATGTTCGTTATTTGCGAGGACACAAAAGTCAGCCCCAGAGTGATTGAATACCTTGTTGAATATGAAGGGCTCAAACAGGATGAAATTGTCCAGATAGATTCGGACAGAAAAGGTTCAATCCCGGATAAAGAATGGCAGGTGATTAAACAGAAATTGTTCGATATAGATAAACACGCGAATCCCAAAGTGCTTGTATCCGTTTTAATGCTGCGGGAAGGTTTTGATGTAAACAATATTTGTGTGATTGTTCCTTTGAGGTCTTCGCAGGCACCGATATTGCTTGAACAGACTGTTGGTAGGGGATTAAGGCTGATGTGGAGGGAACCGGAATATACGGAACTAAAGGATGAAAATCGCGAGCTGCTGCTAAAACGGAAACAAGAGCCGAAAAACTATATGGATATTTTAAGCATTATCGAACATCCCGCCTTTATTGAATTTTATGATGATTTGATTAAAGAGGTTATTATTACCGAACGTGAACCGGTTGACAAAGGCGATGTCTTGGGCGATATAATAAATGTTGGTTTGAAACCGAATTATAAGGATTATGATTTATTTTTCCCTGTTATTCTGAATGACAAGGAAGAAAATCTGGTACCGGTTGAAATTTCCATTGAGAAAATGGAGCCTTTTGAATTCTTCAGCCTTGAACAATTAAAAAAGATGGTGCCTAAAGCCGGCGATGTTTTTTATTCCGAAGAGATAACGGTAAAAACAAGGTTTGGCGATTATGAGGTAAAGCCGGATGTATTCAATTCCAAGAGTTACAATGAATTTATCGGCAAAATTATTTCCGCTGTTTCTTCAATAATTGTCAAAGTCGGCGCGAGAAAACAAAAAGAATTCCCTGTAATGCAGATAAATCAGGCCGAAATCGCAAAAGCGGTCGATAACTTTATAAGATATAAACTCTTCAAACAGGAATTTGACCCGTTTTATGAAAATAGCTGGAGGGTTTTGCTTTTAATTCAGAGCGGTATTGTTGAACATATAATAAAAGAAACGAGCAAGGTAATTTATTATTTGCAGAATAATATTGACATAAGCGAAGCTCAGGTGTTGAAAAAATGGTTCTCAAGCATTCCTGTTCTGAAAATGCGAAGCAATTATTGCCTTAATATAGTAAAAACCATTTATGAAAAACAGTCATATCCATCAAATAAAGGCGGTTTTGAAAAGAGCTTTATGGAATTTTGCGATACGGATTCTAGTGTTGTGGCTTTTATAAAGGTTAATGAGCATTATCATGATTTCGCGAAGATAAATTATGTCAGGAATGATGGCATGCTTTCCACATACTCTCCGGATTTTATCGTTAAGACCAAAGATAAAATATTTATTGTTGAAACCAAGGCACAGGATAATTTAAGTAATGAGAATATAATACTTAAACAACTGGCAACCATTGATTGGATTGACAGGATTAATCAATTAAACCCCGAAAACAGGATGAATGCCGAGTGGGAGTATGTTTTGCTCGGAGAAAACACATTTAATAGTTTAAAAGATAAAGGGGCCTCTATTCTTGAAATATTTGGGTACGTTAGGATTACTAAAGATAAAATTGATGGGAAGTTGTTTTAACAAAAATAATAATTTATGTTTAAGATTATATAATTATCAGATAAAATCATAGTATAAAGAAAAAAACTGATTGGATTTTTATGGAAGAAAAATTGGACGATAATTCTAAAAAAGAAAACAAACCGGCAACCTGGGAGCCCAAGATATATGCTTTCCTATGCAACTGGTGCAGTTACGAGGGCGCGGACCTCGCGGGCGGAAGCAGAAGGCTTTATCCCGCTAATGTCAGAATTATACGCGTGCCCTGTTCGGGGCGCATAGACCCGCTTTTTATACTTAAGAGTTTCGAACACGGCGCGGACGGCGTCCTGGTATCGGGGTGTCATCCCGGGGACTGCCATTACACCGAAGGGAACTATTTTGCGAGGCGCAAATTTGTCCTTGTGAAGAAACTGCTGGAATATGTCGGGATCGAGCCGGAACGGTTCCAGGCCCGGTGGATCTCCGCGTCAGAGGCGATAAAGTTTGTTGATACGGTGAAGGAAATGACTGAAAATATACGCAGGCTCGGGTCAAACAGGAAACTGGTGAAAAATATAGGGGAAACAATAAGTGATAGGTTTTAAGTTGTAAGAACTTATAACTAAAACCTGTTACTTAAAACTTTGATAAGGAGGCATCGTGAGTATCGAAAATAACGATAACAAAAAATTTTATCCGCCAAAAAAACTAAGTGAAAAAGCCCATGTAAAAAGCATGAAAGAGTATGAAAGGCTCTATAAAGAATCCGTAGAAAACCCTGAGGTCTTCTGGGGAAGGATGGCGGAGGAAAATATTACATGGTTCAAAAAATGGGACAAGGTTTTGGAATATGATTTTTCGAATATAGGCGGAATAGAAGGCCCTTTTGTCCAGTTTTTCAAGGGCGGGAAACTGAATGTGTCATATAACTGCCTGGACAGGCATCTGAATTCATGGAAGAGAAACAAGGCGGCGATTATGTGGCAGGGAGACAATGAAAATGAGAAGAGAACGATTACATATCAGGAACTCCATTCGGAAGTTTGCAGGTTTACCAATGTGCTAAAAAAACACGGTATAAACAAAGGTGATGTTGTTGTGATATTCCTGCCGATGCTCATAGAGCTTCCTATTGCAATGCTTGCATGCGCGAGGATAGGAGCTATCCACTCGGTGGTTTTTTCGGCTTTCAGCGCCCAGGCGTTAAAGGACAGAATAAATGATTCTAACGCGAAAATGGTTATAACATCAGACGTGGGTTTTCATGCCGGAAGAGTGGTTGAGATGAAACAGAAAACAGACGACGCATTGAGAGAATGTAAAAGCGTTGAAAAAGTCATAGTATTTAACCGGGGCGGCAAAAAAGTAATTATGCAGGAGAAAAGGGATTTCTGGTGGCATGAGGAAATGAAGGCCCACGGGATTGCCTACAAGTGCGATACGGTGTACATGGATTCGGAAGACCCTCTTTTTATTCTTTATACAAGCGGTAGTACGGGGAAACCAAAGGGTGTGCTTCATACTACCGGTGGATACCTCCTTTACGCGAACCTCACAACCCGTCTTATTTTTGATGTAAGAGATGAGGACATTTTCTGGTGCACTGCGGATATCGGATGGGTCACCGGCCATACATATATCGTATATGGACCCCTTTCCAACGGCGCGACGGTCATAATGTTTGAGGGCGTCCCGACTTACCCTGAAGTGGACAGGTTCTGGAAAATAATAGAATATTACAAGGTTAATATTTTTTATACTGCCCCGACGGCAATAAGGGCGTTAATGCGTTATGGCGAGGACTGGCCGAACAGGCACGACCTTTCAAGTCTGAGGGTCCTTGGGTCGGTGGGTGAACCGATTAATCCTGAGGCATGGCTCTGGTATTACAGGGTCATTGGCAAAGAAAAGTGCCCGGTCGTGGATACATGGTGGCAGACAGAGACAGGAGGCATATTGATTACGCCTCTGCCCGGGGCGACAATAACGAAACCTGGTTCGGCGTCAAAACCCTTTTTCGGCATTGTGCCGGAAATCCTGAAAGAAGACGGGACCGTTCCCGCGGTAAACGAAGCAGGCCACCTTTTGATTAAAAAACCCTGGCCGGGTATGATCCGCGGGGTATATGGTGATAAAAAAAATGAACTGATAAAAAAAGTTTACTTTTCGAAATTCCCGGGAAAATATTTGACGGGCGACGGTTGTTATGTGGATGAAGAAGGATTTTACTGGCTGACAGGAAGAATTGATGATGTAATGAACGTTTCAGGCCACAGGTTTGGGACAGCGGAAATAGAAAGCGCGCTGGTGTCTCATAACGCTGTCGCTGAAGCGGCCGTGGTAGGGTACCCCCATGATGTTAAAGGGCAGGGGATATATTGCTTTGTCACATTAAAAAAAGAATTTTCCCCTTCCGATGAGCTGAAAAAAGAACTTGCGGCGCAGGTGAGAAAAACCATAGGCCCGATTGCCACACCGGATAAAATCCAGTTTACCGACGCGCTGCCTAAAACCCGTTCGGGAAAAATCATGAGACGGATACTTAGAAAAATTTCGGAAGGAAATGCCGAATCCGTCGGTGACACCACAACACTGGCCGATCCTTCAGTGGTGGAGGCATTGGTCAAAGGAAGAATGTAATGGATATTAATACTGAGTTACAGGAAAAAGTTTATAAACTTTTTGAAGAAGGCAGGATTGAAAGGTTCATCGGCTATGAAAAAGGGAGCCTCCCATATAAAACAAAGCCGTGTATCATAAGAAAAAAGGAAGATGTCCGCCGGTTGATTTTTAATCAATTTTGCGTAAATAACCTTTCAATTTATCTTCGCGGAAGTCCGATGAAAACGGGGATATTGGCTAATACCTGCACGTTGAGGTCAATAACCATGTTAATCCAGCAAAAACAGGTTAACCCGGAAAATCTTTTTGTTATCGCGGTAAATTGCGCGGGAATGGCGGATAAAGAAGGAAATATTCTTGACAAGTGTAAGACCTGCAATCATGAGCTGCCGAAGATATATAATGAGCTGATAGGGGAAGAAATCACTGTTTCATGTAAACCGGGTGATGAATATAATTTTATTACTGAACTGGAGAAACTGCCTGTTGAAAGACGGTGGGAATTCTGGAACAAGGAATTTGAAAAATGCGTCCGCTGTTACGCGTGCAGGAATATTTGTCCTGTTTGTTTCTGCAGGGAGTGCGTGGCGGATAAAACCATTACGCAGTGGGTCAGCAAATTAAATCAATCCTCAACAAATGAATTTTATAATCTCATGCGGATTATGCATGTTTTGGGCAGGTGCACGGATTGCGGCGAGTGCGAACGGGTGTGTCCCGTCAAGATTCCATTCAGGAAAATACTTAAAAAGATGGAAAAAGAGATAAGAGAAAAATATGGGTATATCCCGGGTAGGGATCCGTCCGAAGCGCCGCCGTTAACGACTTTTAAGGAAGGGGATCCGGAAGAAGGAATTAAATAGTCGACAGTTCATAGTGAATAGTTGAGGGAAAGATTATGGAAAAAATAATTACAAAAGATAATTTATCCAAATTGATAGAAAAGCTGGTAACAGAACACGATGTTTTTGCTCCCGTGGGCGACGAATCTTACAGCCAATTCAGGTTAATAAAACGCCTGGATGAAGCAAATTTGGAATTGATAAATACTACAAAACCTTTAAAAGAGTTGTTTCTTCCACAGAGTGAAAAACTTTTCTCTGTTTCAGGCTCCGGGGAAAATTTGGCGATCGAACCCAAAAAGCCGCTTGAGAGAAAAAGGGTAATTATCGGCGCGAAATCATGCGATGTTAAAGGTGTTGAGTTATTGACAAAAGTTTATGAAGGAGGGACTGAACCGGATGAACTTTTTTCAGAAAGAAGGAAAAACACCCTGGTTATCGGATCAAGCTGCATAACACCGGGGGATACGTGTTTTTGCAAAGAGCTGGGGATAAACCCTTTTGAAGAAGAAGGAATGGATTTAGTTTTAATAAAAATAAATGGGAAATATTTCTTAAAATCCAAAACAAAACAAGGCGGGGAATTTTTAGAGAAATTTAAAGAATATTTTGGCGGGACTTCTCCTGAAGAAATTGAGAAAAAGAAAAAACTGGAAGAGAAGATAAACGCCGGTAAAAATAACATAATTGATATTAATACCATAAAATCATTTCTGGATAAAAGCGAAAATGACCCCGTCTGGGATGAATTAAGCGATATTTGCGTAGGGTGCGGAATCTGCACTTACTTGTGCCCCGTGTGCCAGTGTTTCGATATACATGATGAGCGCAAAAACGAAAATTTTTGCGCGAGGTTCAGGACGTGGGATACCTGCCAGTTCCCGGATTTCACGCAAATGGCGGGCGGGCATAACCCGAGGGGTAAGAAAAAACAAAGGATCCGCCAACGCATTTTGCATAAATTCAAATATTATCTTGAGAATTTTGCGACAGCGGGATGCACCGGCTGCGGCAGGTGTATTCAGTTATGCCCTGTGAATATCGATATTTTGGAGTTGCTGAAAAAGTTTAAGTAGATTAGCCGTAAAAAAGTAATTTCAAGGATTGTGATTCCTTGAAATTGGCATATTTTGAGGAATATGCCAATACGACATCCTAAAAAAGTGAATAAAAATTATATTAGGGTTGAGATATTTTTGTTTAAAAATATAGGGGTTTAGTGAATATGAAAGAAATACCTTCACATTATTATAAAATAAAACATTCAGGGAAATTAGATGAATATGAATTAGGGGCAGAAAGAACATTAGAAAAATTGTCATTAATAAATCTATTTGTAGGCGCAAATAATACCGGTAAAAGCCGATTTTTAAGAGCACTTTTTAACATGCAATTTGAATTTACTATGAATAATTATGATACAGGAATCTTTAATGGTTTTCTTGAAAACATAAAAAATGATTTTTCAAAAGCTTCATTTAATAATAAGGTCATGATTGATAATGCTATAACATTAGGTTCAGATTATTTGAATAATTTTATCAACAACATCACATACAAAACACCTTTTTTCCCACCACATCATAAAGGTAATTATAAGGAACTAGAATCCCTAATGGGAAAAATGTTGAAAGCAGGTGGATGGAATGAAGAAACATCAAAAATATTCATTGAGGATTCACATAAATTTGCAAAAGAAAAGTTAGAGAGGTTGAGAGAATTAAAATATAATCCAGATACAATAAATGAGAAAAAACGTTTTTATATTCCAGTACTTCGCGGAATGCGTCCGTTAACTGAAGATTTAAATGCTGATTTATATGAGAAACGCACACATTCAGATTATTTTCCCAAAGAAAATCCTTTAAATAATGTATTAGGGAATGCTAAAATATTTTTTAGCGGTCTGACACTTTATAATATTTTAAAAAGTAATCTGCTTGGGAAACAGCAAAGCAGAAATTCAGTACACGATTTTGAGGAATTTTTATCAAAAAATTTTTTCAACTCAAAACCTATCACTTTGATCCCAAGAGAGGGAGCAGATGTTGTTTATGTAGGTATTGGGAATGATGAGGAGTTGCCAATACACAACTTGGGTGATGGTTTGCAGAATTTAATCATAATTACTTTTAATATGTTTATGGAAAAAGAAAAATGCCTTTTCTTTATAGAGGAACCTGAATTATATATGCACCCCGGCTTTCAAAGAATTTTTATTGAAGTATTATCTTCACCCCTATTGAATCATCATCAATATTTTATCACAACCCATTCAAACCATTTGTTAGGTATGACCTTGGATTTTGAAAATATGTCTGTGTTTCTGTTTAGAAAAAAAGGTGAAGGTAAAGAAGCAAAGTTTTTGATAAATCAGGTATCATCGCGTGAAAGAAATACACTAAAAGAACTTGGTGTCCAAAACTCATCGGTATTTTTAAGTAATTCCACAATCTGGGTTGAAGGGATTACGGACAGGCTGTATTTAAGAAAATATATGGACAAATTTAAAGAGGAAATGGGAAGCGGCGATAAAGAATATTTTGAAAAAATTAATAATTTCAAAGAAGATTATCATTATTCTTTCGTTGAATATCAAGGCGCAAATATTACACATTGGTCATTTGATGGAAAAGAAGAAGATAAAATAAATGCAAAAGCCATGTGCGCTCAATGTTTTCTGATAGCGGATGGCGATATTGAAAATAAAGGGACCCGAAAAGAAGATTTGGAGGCTGTATTGGGCGACAGATTTGAAATATTAAAATGCAAAGAAATTGAAAATCTTATACCTGAAGAAGTAATTAAGAAATTAGTCCTAAAACAAGCGAGTTTTTTTAAGCGCGACTTAAAGTTAATCGGCAGCCATGGAAAATCTTTATTTTCGCTCTATTCGTCCATATAAAATTTATTTTTTGTTTCGTTAAACTGGGAAAAT
>JBFMCF010000122.1 GCA_040754625.1 bacterium
TAAAAAAGTATCCCCATTTTTTTGAAAAATATAAAAAATTATGCTTTTACACTTCCTTTTTTTATTTATTCCTTATTTCACAACTACTTACTGTTTTCTATGTCTATTTTTTGGGGATAGTCCTTTTCTATAACAAATTCACCGCGAGCGAGGACAAATGGCTTCTCTCGCTTTTTTCAAGCGTGATATGCCCGAATAGTTCTTCACCCTTGAAACGTTCCGCGACGTATGTTAACCCGTTGCTGTTTGAGTCGAGGTAAGGGTTGTCGATTTGATAAGGGTCCCCCGTGAGGATTACTTTCGTGTTTTCTCCCGCCCGGCTTATGATGGTTTTTACCTCATGCGGGGTTAAGTTTTGCGCCTCATCAACAATAAAAAACTGGTTAGGAAGCGTCCTTCCGCGTATATAAGTTACGGCCTCGAGTTCCATCCTGCTGGATTTAGTGATGGACTCATAAGTTTCATCCGTGTTTTTATTCATATACATCAGATATTCCAGGTTGTCGAATATAGGCTGCATCCAATGCGAGAGTTTTGCTTCTTTATCTCCGGGAAGAAAACCTATATCTTTCCCAAGCGGGATAATCGGCCGGGATATTAAAATTTTGTTATATTTGTTTTCATTGAATGTTTTATGGAGCCCGGCGGCAATCGCAAGAAGCGTTTTTCCCGTGCCCGCGGTGCCGACGAGGGTCACAAGTTTGATTTCCTCGCAGAGCAAAAGCTCAACCGCGAATTGCTGCTGCATATTAAGGGGCCTTATTCCCCATACGTTTGTTTTTTGATGGAATAGAGGCACTATTTTATTAAACCTCTTTAAATATTTTCCGAGGGCAGTTTTATCCGGATTTTCATTACTTTTTAAAAGAACGAATTGATTATTGTTGAGGTCAGTGTCTTTTAAGGCAAGTTCTTTTTTTAAATAGAAACTGTCCACTTTTTCTTTGGGGACTAAAATTTCTTTCCAGCCGGAATACAATTCTTCAATATTGACCTTTTGTTTTTCAAAATCCCGCGCTTCTATTCCCAATGCATCCGCTTTGATTCTCGCATTTATGTCCTTGGTCACAAAAAATACTTTTTCGCCTTTTTTCTGCAGTTTCAGGGCTGTCATTAAAATCTTATTGTCGGAGGCCGCATGGTTCATTCCCGACGGCAGGTCGGATTCATAATTCAATTCTATTCTAAGTCTTCCTCCATTTTCTAAAGGCACGCCTTCGCTGAGTTTAGCTCCGCTTCGCAGGCTGTCCAAAAACCTTGTAACGATTCTCGCGTTCCTGCCGCGTTCATCCGAGGAACTTTTAAACCTATCCAGCTCCTCTATGACGGTAATTGGGAGCACAACGTCGTTGTCCGCGAAAGACGTCAATGCGTCGGGATTATGTATCAGGACATTGGTATCGATCACAAAGGTTTTTTTCAAATTAAATCCTCCTATGCCAAAAAATAAATATTTGGATGATTATATGCTATAATATCGGTTAAAAAAATTGATTATATAGAAAAAAAAAGGATATTTTATGCCCGAGTTAAAAATTCCAATATCAGAGCGGAAAGAAATTGAAAAAAATATTAACTGGTTTTCCAGGCTTTCACCCGAAAAGAAAATTAAGGCTGTTGAAAAACTGAATAAAGCGCAAAAGAAATTGCTTCATGCAACCAGAAAACTTCGTCGACCCGATAAAATTCATTAAAACTTTAAATAAAGAAAAGATAAAGAGGATATAAAATATATTGAAATTTTAATGGAAAAATATGGGAAAAATAGATATTTCTTACCAACGAAACCATTTACTGGAAGAAAAAATAAATGATAGAATATGTTAATATTAAAATATGGATGCGTAAAAAATAATTAAATAAATTTATGGAAAAGACTCTACGGGTAATCAACCAGATGCAGAGTGACGGGATATTAAAGAAATATGCCGTGGCGGGGGGAATTGCCGCGATTTTTTATGTTGAACCTTTTGCCACTTTTGATCTGGATATTTTCGTTGTTTTGCCTGAAGAGAATAACATATTGGTGTCGCTTTCGCCGATATATGAATGGCTAAAAGAAAAAGGATATAAACCGGGAAAAGAATATATTATCATTGAAGATATTCCCGTGCAATTTATTCCTGCTTATAATGAGCTTGTAAAAGAGGCGGTAATTAACGCGTTGGCACGAAATTACAAGAAAACTCCGGTATTTGTTTTACAAAAAGAATATTTACTGGCGATTATGCTTCAGACTAACAGGCCGAAGGATATAGCCAGAATGATAAAATTCTTTGACGAAACGGAGGTTTCCGATAACTTATTAAAAAAAATTCTTGTTAAACACAATCTGGAAAACGCGTTTGAGGAGTTTAAAAGGAAATATGATATATCCGAAAAACATTAAAAAAATATTTGAAAATAAAAACAAATTTCATAAACGTCAAGCTGATCTGCCCATTGAAGAAAAAATACGCCGGCTTGTGAAATTGCAAAAAATAGTTTTGGATATTAAAAAACCGGAAGAAAAAAACAACCGCAAATATCATCTTTGGACTATATGAAATATGTCTAAAAAATTATTTAATGAAATATTTTTTATTTTTTCTCTATTTTTTATTTTAAGTTTGCCGCTAAAGGTGTTATTCAGCGCTGAAAAACCGGTATTGGAAAGGATTAAGGAACGCGGTTCACTTATATGGGGGGCGGACGCGGAGGGCGGGGCGCCTTATATTTTCCCGGATCCTGGAAATCCCGAACAGTATATAGGTTTTGAAGTTGATCTCGCGGAGGCGATTGCCAATAAATTAGGCGTCAAGGCGAAACACGGGCAGAACGCGTGGGACGGGCTTGTCCCGGCGCTTGAGCGCGGCGATTTTGATATCGCGATGAACGGCATTGAAATCACGGACCAGCGCAAGGAAAAGATTTTATTTTCAAAACCTTATTATGTTTATGTTGAACAACTGGTGGTCCGGAAGGAAGAAGAAAAAATAAATGACGTTAATGACCTTAAAGGCAAAAAAGTCGGGACGCTTTCCGGCACTGTCGCGCAGGACATTCTTCAGAATTTGGGAGGAGTTGATGTCCGGATATATCCGGGCCAGGTTGAACCTTATGAAGACCTTGCCATCGGAAGGATTGACGCGGTGCTTCTGGACCTGCCGATCGCGGCGTTTTACGGGAAACCCAATCCAAAACTGAAATACGCGGGAAAGCCGATGGGAGAAGGTTTATACGGGATATGCATCCGGCAGGAGGATGAGGATTTAAAAATTAAGATCGATGAAATCCTCGCTGAGCTTCTTAAATCGGGTGAATTAAAAAAGATATATGAAAAATGGGATTTATGGAATGATGCCCAAGATAAGCTTTTTGAAAAAATACAGGTTGAAAGCGGTTACGCAGATTTAGAAAAAAGCCGGAAGGCCCCTGTTTACACATTTTTGCCGTCTTTATTCAAGGGCGCCGGAATAACAATTGTTGTTTCGGTTGTCTCAATGGCATTAGCCGTTACAATCGGGTTATTTCTTACTTTGATACGTTTATACGGCCGGCCTCCATTGACTTATTTATCAACCGCGTATATTGAAATTTACCGCGGGACTCCGCTTTTAATCCAGCTTTATATTATTTATTACGGCCTTCCGAATATCGGTATTTCATTAAGCCCGATACTTGCCGCTTTTATCGGTCTTGGAATGAATTACGCGGCTTATGAAGCTGAACTTTACAGGGCGGGGATTTCGGCAATCCCAAAAGGCCAGATGGAGGCCGCTCTGTCCCTGGGTATGTCCCGGAACCTCGCGATACGGAAAATAATTTTACCCCAGGCGTTAAAGATTGCGCTTCCGGGAATTACAAATGATTTCATAGCGCTTTTCAAAGATTCATCCCTTGTTTCGATTATCGCGATGGTTGAATTGACAAAGACTTTCAGTATCCACGCGGCATCGACACTGAGGTATTTTGAACTGGGACTGATAACGGCGCTTTTATATTTTGGAATGAGTTATCCTCTGTCGATTATGGCGAGAAGGCTGGAAGGCAGGTTAAAAAGAAAAAAGTAGGGTTTTATTTTGAACGGTTCAAGCTGTTTAAACGGTTTAAACCGTTTTTCCCATGGTCTAAAAAAGAGAGATTGAGATAAAACCAATTTGCGTAAGGAAATAAAATGATTACCGTAAAAAATCTGCATAAATCATACCACCACCATCATCTTTTTAAAGGCATAAGCCTCGATATAAAAAAAGGCGAGGTGGTTGCTTTTATAGGCCCTTCGGGAAGCGGGAAAAGCACATTTTTACGATGCGTAAACGGCCTTGAATATTTTCAAAAGGGTGAAGTGATTGTTGATGGAATTGAACTTCATTCGATTAACAGGATAAATCCGACAAAAGAAGATCTTGAAGCTATCCGCAAAATAAGATTGAAAGTCGGAATGGTCTTTCAACAGTTTAATCTGTTCCCTCATATGACTGTTCTTGAAAATATTATCGAGGCTCCGGTAAGGGTTTTGGGTGCTGACAAAAATACAGCCTCTGAAAACGCGTTAACTCTATTACGCCGTATAAATCTTGAAAATAAGGTAAATTGTCATCCTGAAGACCTCTCGGGAGGGGAGCAACAGCGGGTTGCTATTGTCCGAGCTCTCGCGATGAAACCTGAAGCGATGCTTTTTGATGAGCCGACTTCTTCCCTTGACCCGGAGATGGTAGGCGAGGTTCTTTCCGTTATTAAAGATCTGGTCGATGGGGGAATGACAACTTTGATCGTAACCCATTTGATGCATTTTGCCCGCGAAGTGGCTGACCGTGTGGTTGTTTTTGATAAAGGCGATATTATCGAAACAGGCCTGCCCGATGAGATCTTTACAAATCCTAAAACCGAGCGTACAAAATTATTCCTGAGCAGGATAATAAACAGGTAATGAAAAAGATTTATCTGATAACTATCTTTTTACTATTTAATTCGATTATTTCGGCTAATGATTTATCGGGAACAATAAGAGTTGTTATAACTGATTTCAGAAATGACAAAGGATCTCTGAAAATCGCATTGTTTAACTCTAAAGAAGGTTTTCCTGATAATGGTAAAAAGGCATTTATAAAAGAAAAAACAACAATAAGAGACAAGAAAGCAGAATTTATTTTTAATGATATACCCTATGGAATATATGCGGTTTCTATTTACCATGACGAAAATGGAAATGATAAATTAGACAGCAATTTTTTAGGTATTCCGAAAGAAGGCTATGGGGCTTCCAATAATCCGAATCCTTCCATGCGCCCCCCGAGATTTGATGAGGCAAAATTCAAATTAGATTCAGCCAGTTTGAATATAGAAATAAAAGCCCAGTATTAAATTATGAAAAAAATAAATATCAAAGTCATTCCCAACGCTCGCAAGAACAGTGTTTCGGAAGAAGACGGCATTTTTAAAGTACGAGTGACGGCGCCGGCGGTTGACGGCAAGGCGAACAAAGCGGTTATTGAAGTCCTAAGCGAATTTTACCAGGTCAAAAAACGGGACATTAAGATTATTCGCGGCGAAAAATCCCGCGAAAAACTTATTGAAATATCTCCAAATAAGAATTAATATTACTTTAAATGCCCCCAATAATCGAAATAAAAAACCTGAACAAGAGTTTTACCTCGTATAATTATTTTGGATTTAAAACAGAAATCACAACCGCGCTTTCAGGCATAAATCTTGATATTGAAGAAGGCAGATGTTACGGGTTGTTAGGCCCGAACGGCGCCGGCAAAACCACTCTTTTAAAAATAATATCCACATTAATCCTCCCGGATAATGGTACTGTGGCCGTAAAAGGCCATGAGTTAAACAAACATGATGAGAAGATCAAGTCCTTGATAGGCCTTGTGGCAAATGAGGAAAGAAGTTTTTACTGGAGGCTTACCGGGATCCAGAATTTGGAATTTTTCGCCGGTTTATATGGTTTAAATAAAAAGGAAAGCGGGGCCAGAATAAAAGATCTTTTTGATTTGTTTAAAATAGATTACGGTGAACGAAGGTTTGATTCTTATTCCGCGGGAATGAAAAGAAAAATGGCTTTTGTCAGGGCGCTTATCCATAATCCCCAAATCCTTCTTCTGGATGAACCAATGGAAAATCTGGATTACAATTCAGTGGAAGAGATGAAGAAGTATGTAAAAATTCTTATAAATAACGGCAAAACGATAATCCTCGCCACTCATCATTTGCATGAAGCCGGGGAACTCTGTGATTTGTTTATTGTAATTCATAAGGGTAGAATATGCGGGTCAGGGACAAAAAGCGAACTTGGAACCCGGGCGAATTGCAGCGGAAAAAATCTGGCGGATATTTACCTGGAGCTCACAAAAAATGTTTACCCCGTTAGAGAAAACCGCCAGCTTCAAGCTGATAATAGTTCAAAAGCGACTTCAACACAATTAGAAACTGAGCATAACAAGAGTGATTCAGTAAAAGAAAATTTTTCTGACAAGAGCAACGAGTATTTTCTTAAGGAATTAACGCAAACTGTTAAAGGACGAAGTTCTCTAACGGGGCTTAGAGAAGTATATTCCTTGATAAAAAAAGATTTTCTGCTGGAAACAAGTTATAAGCTGAATTTCCTGATGAATGTTTTTACCACGGGAATTACATTATTGACGTATTTTTTTATCGACAGGCTGTTCGGCCATAGAATTACGCCTTATATGGAGGAATTCGGCGTGAATTATTTTTCTTATGTGCTTTTAAGTATGGCGTTTTTTAATTTCATCGGGACAGGTATCGGTTCTTTTTCCTACCAAATAAGAAATGAACAGATGCAGGGAACCCTGGAATCCCTGTTGGTTACGCCCGCCAATATTTATGTGATAATCCTTGGGATGGGTTTATGGAATTTTATTTTCGCCGTGCTGGATGTTTTGATTTATTTTCTTTCAGGGCAGTTTTTATTCAGGATAGATTTTTCAAATATAAATATTTTCTCAAGTTTAGTGGTCCTTGTGCTTACGGTTATTTCTTTCTCGTGCCTTGGAATAATTTCGGCCAGTTTTATCATGGTTTTTAAAAGGGGTAATCCGGCCGGGTGGCTGCTGAACACACTGGAAGGTTTGGTCGGCGGGGTCTATTTCCCTGTTAACGTGATGCCGCAGTTCCTTCAAAACCTCGCAAACTTGTTCCCGGTAACCTATGCGATTAAAGCCATGGAACTCTCGGTTTACAAGGGTTACCCGTTATACCGGATACAAAAAGAATGCGCGATTCTTTTAATATTTTCTGTTTTTCTTGTCCCCCTTGCCAAATTTTCATTCAGGTATGCCCTGGATACCGCGCGGAAACAGGGAAGCCTTATTCAATATTAATTTCTATTATATTTTTCTGGCAAAAAACCGATATTTTGTTGTATGTGTGTCAATTTCTGGTATATAAACTAAACAGGAGTGGGTGTTACCATGAGGGAAAAAGTTGTCCTTTCCAATCAAGAAGGATTTGGTTTAATTGAACTTCTTGTCGCGATGACTGTCCTGATTACACTTGTTTTAGGCCTGGAAATTTTGTATATAAATACACTGCGGATGACACAAAAAAACAAGATAAAGAATCAGGCGCAGGTACTGGCGCGAAAAACAATGGAGGAATACAAGTCCCTGGATTTTACGAAACTAAAAGCTATTGACGGGGGCGTAATTGACGGCCGTACCGACAATATACCGGGTACCGGTTTTGAACAGCAGATCACTGTGGATTTTGTTGACCAGGACTGGGCTGATGAGGACGGTGACGGCGATCAAATAGAACTTGTTAAAACCGACAACGAAACAAACATTATGAGGCTGAGGGTGGTAATATCGGATAAAAAATCACCTAAAAGAATAGACGATATTATCCTTGAAAGCCTGGTTTCATCCGGCGGCCACACTAACCTGCCCCAGTTTAAAATTACTGCCAGTCCCGAAATTACAAATGAAGGCAATATAATTATTACAGTCCTTGCTTCAGAAGCTCTCGACCCGTCGGCTGCTTCCGGCAACCCGATAGACGTAAGCATACTTTTCCCCGACGGGACAAACAGCGGTAATATTTTTACTTCAGGGGCGTTTACGCCAACAGGGACACCAAATGAATGGAGAGGTTTTTTTACTGTCACAGACGACGGCAATCCTATACATAACCCGGGTGATACCGTGGAAGGCAACGCAACGATAACTGTTAAAGGCAGAAATATGCCGGGACAGGTCGTGGGATTATGGGGCATAGAGAAAAAAGGGGTCCTTATTGATACTTATGATCCTACCTATCGTAATCTGGTCCCTTCCCCGAGCAGTTCACTGGGCGACCGGAGGCCGTTAATTTCTGTTATATTTAAAGATGAGGGGAACCCGAGTTACAGCGGGCCAAATGTTCCAAAACCAAGCCTGCTTGACCCTGACTCCCTGATAATCACAATAAATGGAAACCCATTGTCAGGTGAGGAGCTTGCAAATATAAGTAAAATCACACAGGCGACAGACGGAAGCCTGAATGAATATGAATTAAAAATAAATTACACCCCGGGCACAGACTTATTGGATGGGTCTTATGTTGTTAACTTGACGATATCCGATATCGCCGGAAATGCCGCGACAGCTTCGACAGACTTTACTATTACAGGCCCAAGTTCTCCTGATAATGTAAAACCGGTAATATATGCAAGTGCTCCGGTTAACACGGTTACAGGGCAAATATCAACGGATCCCGCGGTGCCAGCTATTCTCACAGACTTACGCCCGACTATATCCGCTGTCCTGGAAGACCATCCTCATGTTTGCGACAGTTGCACTTGCGCTACTGAAGGCGCTTCAGGGATAGACCCTTCTTCCGTTGTGTTAAAATTGGACGGGGCCCCCGTCAGCCATACATATTCCGGCGGGCTTGTATATTTTACACCGCCTTCCGATTTGACAATGGATTATGTTTATGAAGTAATACTGGATGCTAAAGATAACGGGTTGGATTTTACCGACAATACGGGAACAGGGGGACCTGACGGGGATAAAGACGATACCGCGGACAATATTAATGAAACAACCTATGGCGTGGATATTAACGGCGACGGAACATTGAATGTTCTAAACGGTGTATGGGAACATCCAAATTACGCCGACCAGGCCAAATGGTATTTTAAGATAACGACCCATCCGGTAATAACGTCGGTTTACCCCGCAAACGGCCAGAACAATATCGCTTTAAATTCCGAAATAATAGTATATTTCAATAAAGAAATGGATGTTCAGTCAATAAAGGACGGGCTTTCTGTTATAGGAAGCTCGAGCGGGGATATTACTTCCGCGCTATTGTCCCAGAGTACAAACTGGTCATCCCTGAACAAAACCATAACATTTAATGATAACCAGGCAGATATTTTTCAAAATAATGAAACTTATACTTTTACCATTAATACCACAGCCAGGGATACCGACGGCCTTAACATGGAAATTGCGTATACCTGGATGCTTTCAACACCGGATACCCTGCCCCCTGTTTTCTGGCACAATGACCACACCCCGCCCCCGAACGGGCAGATCAGGAATACGGCAGTTACAATCCGCGCGCGCGTAAAGGATAATGTTAATCTGCCTCAAAACAAGGTTTTTCTTTATTATCAAAATAAAATAGATGACGGGTTTGGCGGGTGGACATGGAGCAGATGGTATAACGCGCAGATGACATTTTTAAGCTGGAACGAAACAAATAAAGACGCCGAATTCAGCGCGATTATTGACCCAAGTTATGTAACTATTCCCAGTATTCTGCCGGAAGGCATGATACAATACTATTTTAAGGCTGAAGATGCGGCGTCAAACATTTCTTATTTCGATATGGTAAGTGTGGATGGAAATTATACATCCTCGCCGACAAACCCTTATAGTTTTACAATCGGCCCGCCTCCTTTTATATTTTTTGACGACTATGACGGAGGGATTATGGGTAATTATACAGGGACGTGGACGCATTATAAAAACGGTTTTCTCGGGGTCGATGACTGGCAGGTCGGTCCGCCCCAGGCAAAAGGCGGCACATACCGCGGCAACCCGGATCCCGGCAGCGCCCATTCAGGGGCTAATTGTTATGGAAATGATTTAACAGGTGACGGCGATTATGAGCCCAACTCCGAAAATTATTTAGTGTCCCCTGTTATTGACTGCACGGGGCATACCAATATTTATTTGACATACTACCGCTGGTTAAACGTTGATAAACGTGGAAGGGATAAGGCGTATGTGGACATAAATAATGGCGGCGGCTGGTTCAGGCTGTTTGAAAACAGCACGGACACCGCGACCGTTGACAACAGCTGGATCAAAGAAACAATCGATATTTCCACCTGGGCGAATAATAAACCCAATGTGCAAATAAGGTTTGAACTTAAAAGCAACGGCAGCAACAATTACAGCGGCTGGAATATTGATGATATAACAATCAAGGAAGGATTATAAAAAAAGAAATGCTCAATTATGCAAACAAACACCGTCAAAAAGGAATTTCTCTAATGGAATTAATGGTGGCTATAGGTATATTTTCAATTGTTATGGCCATGGCCACGGGAATATTCCAGTATTTTTTCAAGACAAAAAGGAAAATAGATGTAAAACATACCCTCCAGAGCCAGATAAAATTAGGGCTGGACATGATGTGTAAAGATTTAAGGGAAATGACAATGCTTATTGACAATGAATTCAAGCCATTGACGAGAAACATGCCAAGCGGCGCAAATAATGATGTCGATATTACAAACACGGGAACAGTGGATGACGATAATGACGGTGACAGTTATTGCAATGAGGACCCCATCGGGGACATGGATAATCCCAACACGCCGGAAATCGATGAAAGCGGCGACGGCAATCCCGACGACGATGCTGACGGGACTATTGACGAAGATGATATAGACCTTGATTCCAACGATTCAATAATATTCAATGACTATGATGTATCCGGTCGGGCCGCCGCCGAAGGGTTGGCCCCGGGAGTCCTCTATACATCAAATGTTATCGATGACGATAATGACGGCCAGACGAACGAAGATACGGTTATCGATGCCACAGATAACGATATGGATGGATTTGACGGCGAAGATCCCGACCATGGCATCGGCATTGGTTATAAAGTAAGATACCGTATTTTAAACGGGAATTTAATAAGAGAAAATATAACTCTCGGTACCAGCAAGACTTTAGTTGAAAATGTTGTGGGACTTAGCATCATATGCCGGGACGACACGGAAAAAACTGTTAATATTAATGCCAGCATTGGAAATGTCCGGAGCATAGAAGTAATAATTGCCGTATCCAGGGATAATGCGCTTGAATATCTGAGTTCTAAAGTCTATCCCCGGATATTACAGCCTGGAGGTGGATAAATATGAAAAAAACAAATAAAGAAAAAGGCATCGCTTTAATTATAGTGCTGAGCATAGCCGGAATCCTTACAATATTTGGAATAGTTTTATTAAAAACAAGCAATATTCAATACCAGCAGACTGAACAATCCAAAGGAAAAGAAAGGGCGTTGTTTTACGCGGAAGCGGGAGTAGAAGAAGCCCGGTGGTTTATCCTGGAACGCGGGACAAATTGGCTGAACAGCAAGGCCCCCAGTGTTGACGGCCAATTTCACCTGGGCTTTGACCATGCCATAGACAGCACGCAGGGAAATGTCCGTGTTGAAGTGGAAAATATCAATGACATCGCGGGCCAGGACCTTTACACAATAACCTCCGTCGGCACATATTTTATTTCCGACAATAATAATGACGGGGATTATGATGATGCAGGCGACAAAAAGATCCAGAGAAAGATTGTGGCGACTGCCGCGGCTGTCCAGCAGTCATCCATGAGCGACATATTCCTTTTCGTCGGCAATTCCAACCAGAATGTAGGTAGTTCTTACAATGTTTTTGGGCCGATGCATGTAAACGGTGATATAAATTTTGTGGACAAGGGAGCCCTTTTTCATAATAAATTAACGGTTACAGGAAAATTCAGAAATTCAAGCGGGAGTGTAATTACAGCCGGTGCCGCCGGGCAGGTAGTATCCCAGGGCTGGGGTGTTTTTGACGATATAAACCCCGCGGACGGGACAGTGGATATGCCGCCGCTTGACAGCCAGGCGAGGATAAATCCGGTATCAAATGATTTTAATCAATCCCGTTATAAAGCCATCTCCGGCGGAATTCATTCCAGCGGCGATTTAATAGTTGATTTCTTTGAAGAAGATTCTCCCGGCCTTGGAGGTTATGTTATACTCAATAACGACCCGGCCCAAAAATATTACCTTAATGAACTCAGCCAGAAAACAATTTATTCCGATACCAATGTTTATGTCCAGGGGACCCTGCAGGGACAGGTGACAGTCGCGGCCACAAGCAATGTTTATATACAGGGGAATATTCTTTATTCCGCGTATGCCCCTCCATTAAATGAACCCCATATTATGGGGCTGATGGCCAGAAATAATGTTGTTATTCCTCAGGACATTAACTCAACTCTCGATTTTGCCAACGAACAGGGGCAGGGTACCCCGGCGTCCCCCCAGTCTGACGGGATAACAGGCGATTTAATAATTTCCGCCGCGCTTTTCGCGGGGAACCAGGTGTATTTTAAACTGGATTTTTCTACGCCCAAGAAAGGGACCTTGATAATAAACGGGTCGATGGCAAGCAATTTATATGTATATTTTAAAATGACAAGCGGGCCGAACTACTGGGGATTTAAACAAAGGTTTTATAATTACGATAATAATTTCAGGCTTTTTGCGCCGCCAAACTATATTTCGTATTCCCCGCCTTGTATCTGGAATTGGCACGAAGAAGGAGTATAATATGAAAAATCAGAACCCCGAAATATGGTATTACGCTGCCGCTGCAGTAATAATAATTATAATTATCAGTTTGTTTGATATTCAAAGTAAAAAAGAGTTAACGGAAAAAAGTTATGACAGTACCATTGAGAAAATAATAATTGAAAGCAAATCAGGGACGGAAATTAATACCGGTATAAAACCTGAAGGCAGGATTGTTCCGCCCGCGTCACAATACGAAATAAGCCTGCTCAGGCAAAAATTAAACCTGCCCGAAGAGGAAGCGAAAGATACCAGGCAGGCGCATGAAGAAGTGCTGAAAAAAGACCCGCAGGCTAAATTTATTTTCTAAAAAAGCTTAAAAACTGGAATAGTAATTGATAATATCTGGTATAATAGAATTGTTTACGCATTAAAAGGGGTAAAATTTATGGTACGGATGGCGGATATCCTGAAAAAACAGGCCGATAAAAAAGAAGTATACGATAATTTGCTTAAGAAAACGGATGAAAAGACTGAAATCCAGACTCCTGTTATGGAAAACGGGAAAATTTACAGCAGGGGTGAGCTTGAAAAAATATATTATATTGTTGCCGACTTTGTTGAATATATTTATGATAAAATAAAAGAGAAAAAAAGCATTAATGGAAAAGACGAGGAGTATATTTTTTTATATATTGAGACATTTGTTGACCAATTGCTGCAGGGGAATGACGAACTCCTGGGGCTTTTTAATTTGCCGTCAAAAGAAGTTTTTATATATAACCATGTTGTAAATGTGTGTATTTTGTCTATCGATGTAGGCATTGGTTTGGGATATGATAAATCCAGGCTGACAAGGCTTGGGATACTTGCTTTATTTCACGATATCGGGATAACACAATTTTATAATTTAATTACCCAGCCGCGCAAGCTGACGGATGATGAATATTGCGAGGTAAAAAATGGCAGTATCACTGTCC
Source organism: bacterium (assembly GCA_040754625.1). Classification (NCBI taxonomy): domain Bacteria; species bacterium. Next base: position 13,773 of record JBFMCF010000122.1, read on the forward strand.
GGGAATATTTATCTAATTTAAAAGACGGCAGGGAAATAATCAATTGGGTTAATTCGGTTATAGACCAGAACCTCGCAATTTTAGAAAATATGAATAGAAAGCCCGATGAAAGTACTTACATAATAACGATAGTTGAAATTTACGAGGCAATGACTCATATGCGGCCGTACCGGGAAAAAATACATCCGTTTGAAGCGCTCAGGGAACTTATAGAGAGAAAGGAATCCTATGAGGAAAAAATACTCAAGGTCTTAATTGAAAGAATCGGAGGGCCGTATCCCGTTGACACCAATGTTAAAATGAATTCGGGGGAAGACGGGAGGGTGATAAAAAGGAATTTGGGTTTTTTGCTGAGGCCTGTTGTTGAAATCACCCATGATGTAAACGGGAAAAAGCTGAATAAATCCAAAATAATCGATTTGATTAAACAACCCACGCAATTTATTAAAAGGCATTTGAAAGAAGAAGAAATACACAAAGAAAGCTGAAACGCGATGCAAAGTTTAATATCTTTGCTTAATGTGAAGGAACCCGCGGGTATATTAGACTGGAAAAAAATTTTATTATCCGCCCGATATCATAAAGTCTCACCTCTTTTGTTTTATAAAATTAAAGATTTTAAGAAAATATCCGTACCCTGCGATATTTATCTTTACCTGGAAAAAACTTATAAAATAAATTCAATAAGGAATACATTTATCCTTGATGAGTTTGAACAAATCCGCTCATCATTTCAAAAAGAAAATATACCTGTTATTTTATTAAAGGGCATATTCTTTTTACATACGGTTTACAATGTCCATATCGGGACAAGAAGAATGGAAGATGTGGATATTTTAATAAGGGAAGAGGATGTGGAAAGGGCCGATGGTGTTCTCAAATCTTTTGGATACATCCCACCCTGTGGAGGCGGATACAGAAAAGTCAAGATGTATTTTAAACATGAAAAAGACCGGCCTGTGCTTGCGCCCTTACACCTTCATTGGCATATTGTGAATTTATCCGGGGATTTTATTGAATTAAACTGGCCGAAAATTAATATTCCGGAAATCTGGCAATTTGCAAAACCAGCGGATAAAGAAAAAAATATTTATATTATGTCTCCGGAATATATGCTTCTGTCTTTGTGCGAACACGGCCTGAGGCATGGTTTTTGCAGGATAAATATTATATACGATATTCATTCCTATGTTACGCGATATAAGAATTCTCTGGATTGGGACAAACTTCAAAATCTATCCTGCTCCTGGAACTTGATTGTCCCGCTGTATTTAGGGCTTTTTTTAAGCAATGAGATGTTTTACACCGGCCTCCCGGAAAAATTTCTCAATGATTTAAGGCCGGAAGGAATTTCTTTATGGGAAAAATGCGTCATAAATTATATCAGGAAAAGCAGGGTCCCAAACGAGGATATTTGTATTCTTTTGTATATGGCGGTAAATAAAAAATTTTCAGATAAGGCTAGATTTATTTTTACGGGATTATCTTTAAGGTTGAATAATTGATATAATATAACATAATAAGAAAAGATTGTGTTCAAAATGGGAATTAATAATAAATCAATAAAAATAATTTTAAATGTTTTAATTATATTCAGGGTTATAACAATCAGCCAGGCAATCTCATCGGGGGGTGACGGGAAAATTATCTATGGGAATGTAACTGCGCCCGCTAACCAGCCAAAAACACGTGATTTTTCTGTCGGCGGCAGCTGGGGGGCGGTGAACAGTCTGCCCGCCGCGGAAACAGTTATCAATCGCGTGATTGTAAAGGTATCGCCCCAGGATGATGAGTATGTTGCGGGTGTGCTTACCTCGGCCAATACCCGGCTTACCGTTTATACGTATTCAGGAGGAAGCTGGACATTGAGCTGGTTTGACAATGCCCCTCCTTCTGCGCTTTTTGGGAATTTTGACATTGAATATGAACAGGACTCGGGGGACTGCCTTGTGGTTTATTCAAACGGGGGGACAACTAATGAGCTTTCTTATAGAAAACGCGTGGACGGTGTCTGGGATATCTCTTCTTCAACATTAGAATCTAACAGGACCACCAATAGGGTAGAGTGGGTGGTAATGGAGGCAAGGCCCGGCATTGATGAGATTGCCCTTGCTTTTTCTGACGCCAACGATGACCTGAATGCCTTTATCTGGGACGGTTCTGCATGGACCGCGGAGCCAGCCGTGTTATTGAGCGGGACATTAGTTAATACAAATACCAAAAAATTTGATATTGCTTATGAACAGTCGAGCGGCGATGTCCTGCTTGTATACAGTATTAACGGGACCGCGGGTGTGGGTGCCGCGACCAAGGCCGCGGGTTCAACTGTATGGAATAATACTGCTGATGACGGAGTGTTTCGTGATGTTTCCAATATTATTGACCTGGGTTCTGAACCAGGCACGGATTATATCGCCTTTGGATCTTACGCTACCGGGACAAACGACACGCAGGTGGGAATTTGGAATGGTTCCGGCGGGATAAGCCTGTTTAATAATGCCGATACAGGCGGCGGCGCCGCGGCATATTATGAAGCTGTGGCCTGCGGCTGGGCAGGCACGGGGGCAGGCAGGAGGGCGGTTGTTGTTTATACAGACGCGGCCGCTTTGAACTTAAGCTATTTTACATGGTTAAAAAGCTCGGCGTCGTGGGAGCAGGCGGCAAATAACCCGGCAAGGACTCCGAATTATTTTGTTTCAGGCGTAAAGCGGCATCTAAAAGTAAATCACGACCCGAATTTTGCAACTAACGGCCTGATGTGGTTAAGTGCGATAGATTCCAATTCCGATTTATGGGTATTGAATTATGACGGTGTAACAGGCGCCTCGAATTGGACGGTTATAGATGATGGAACAGCGGGAGATAATCCTATTGAAAACAGTCTGAGTAATGCCGCGTATCCATGCGCGGGTATTGCCTTCACTAATTTTGATCCCACATTGGTTGAGTTAATCGCTTTTCAGGCGGTATCCCGGGACAGGCAAGCGGTGATTACATGGAAAACCGCATCGGAATTGCGCACACGCGGCTTCAAAATATACCGCACTTTTTCACCGGATAATCCAAACAGCTATGAAGAAATTACACAAAAAATTATCCCTGCTTTTGGTAATCCCTTTTCAGGCAGGGAATATCAATATATTGATGAAAATCCTCCCTTGAATATTTGTTACATATTGGAAGAGGTAATGAAGGATGGGCGGGTGAAACGTCTTGCTTCCGCGCGGCTGGATGACGGGACAAACTTTCCGGAACAAACATCCCCTGAATCTCCGGAAAACAAAAAGCCTGTTCTTTCCCGGAGCAAAAAGCCGGATTTTAAAGGGAAGGCATTAACTTCCGCAAGCAAAGAAAAAGATTATGTGAAAATGAAGATGAGAAAACATAATTATGAAAGTTTTAATCCTTTAAAAATAGAAGTCGAAGAAGAAGGGATTTACCGGATTACGGCACAAGACCTGATTGATTGCGGCTGGGACATTGACAAGATTAATCCCCGGCGGGTAAGTATGTCCAGCCGGGGGAAAACGGTTCCTATCCATATTTTTGGCGAAAAAGACAAAAAGCTTGATGAAACAGATTATATCGAGTTTTATGGAAAACCTAATTTGACACGGTATACCCCCGTTAATATTTATTGGCTTAGACTTGACCAGCCGGATGTTTTGGGGATAAAACCTTTAAATCTTAATTACAGTGAACCAGTTGCTGCGGATTATATTGAGACAGTCCGTTGTGAGGAAAATATTTCTTATTACCCGGAATTTAAAGGCGGTGAACACTGGTTTTTTGAGGAAGAATTTATTTCACCCGCGTGTTTTGATTTTAAAATTAATCTGGACCGTATTGTTTATGCCGGGGATGAGGCCGTTTTAAGAGTTAATTTTATGGGCGGGTCAGGGTGGGGATTTGGTGCGGGCTATAATCGTCAAAAGGCGGTTATTTACCTGAATGATAATTTAATAGGAGAGGCCGGATGGGTTAATGACGAGGCGTTTACTTTTAACGAGAAAATATCCGTGAATCTTTTATTGGAAGGAGAAAATAAACTAACGATTAAGTCGCCTGATGAAGGAGGCAGACTTTCTCAAATTTTTCTTTTGAACTGGTTTGAGATTATTTACCCGCGCGAACTTTACGCGAAAGAAAATAAAATTATTTTTAATGCCGGGACTGGTTCAGATGAAACTTCTTTTAAAATCAGGGGTTTTTCTTCGCCGGATATCGAAGTATTTGCACATGAAAGGGGAAAAGTATTTAGTCTTACTAATATTAAGGTTAGCGGGGAAACAGAAGATGATTATTCAGTTATTTTTAAAGGGCTCGATTCGAAAAATACCCGTTATCTTGTTTTTGCCGACAGCGCCGTAATCGAACCTTATATATATCCGGATAGGGCGTCGAATCTTAGAGGCAGGAATAATCAGGCGGATTATCTGGTTATTTTTCCTCGTGATTTTAAGGAGGTTTTACAGCCGCTTATTGAGCACCGGAGGGCGCAGGGCCTTAATGTCAAATTAGTTGATGCCGAAGACATTTATGATGAGTTCAATTCCGGAATATTTTCGCCTGAGGCAATCAAAGATTTTTTGAAATACGCTTACCAAAAGTGGCGCAGTCCAAGGCCCGTATTTGTGCTTTTGGCCGGGGACGGCACATTTGATTATCGGGATTTCTGGCAGTCAGGAGAAAAAAATCTGGTTCCCGTTTTTTTAACGGATACACCTGATTTTGGCGAGACCGTGTCGGATAACTGGTTTGTGGATTTTAATAATGACATAATGCCTGAAATGTTTATTGGAAGGCTGCCGGTCAAAAATAATACCCAGCTTGGTTCGGTTATTGAAAAAATCCTGAGCTATGAAAATATAAATCATACCGTGGACTGGAGTAAAAAACTTCTTTTTGCAGCGGACATCGGCGCTCAATTTGAAATAGCTTCGGATGAATTGGCTGGTATATTTTCCTCTTCCGGTTATTCCGCAATCAAATTATATTTAAGCCGGTCCACACCTGAAATTATAAGGCAGTCAATCATTAATAATATAAATGACGGCATTTTAATGTTTAACTATTCAGGGCACGCGGGAATAAGCCTTTTATCAAGCAGCCGTATATTCCAAGATTCCGACATAGAATATCTTAACAATAATGGGTCACCGATTATATTTTTAGCAATGGATTGTGCCACGGGTTATTTCATTTATCCCGGAGGCCTGGATTGCCTTGCTGAAATACTGCTTGCCGCGGATGGAAAAGGGTCGGTTGCCTGTGTCGCTCCAAGCGGACTTTCTTCTGTTTTAGAACAGAAGATATTCGGAGAGGGTTTTTACAGGCCATTTTTTGAGGAAGGTGAATATGTATTGGGAGCGCTTCATTACAGGGCAAAACATAATTTATATCAAAAGAAAAGTATGATAGGTTCCAGTAATAAAGTGGAAAATGTTATCCAGACTTTTAATCTTTTGGGAGATCCTGCTTTGCTTATAAGGCGGGAAGGCGGGGACTATAATTATCCCCGTTCCTTGATTTTTCATTTGCAGGAAATGCTAAAGCAGGATAAAAGACAAAAATGACAGACTCAAATTCAGGGAAAATATTTAATAATATTCTGGCAAATGCCGAATTAAAAAAGATTCCTTTATGGGCGCACCTTGACCTTACATACAAGTGCAACCTTAATTGTGTCCACTGTTACTGCCAGAACCTTTCGAAAGATTTTTCCCGCAGTCAAAGGGAAATGGAAACGCGGGAAATATTTAGTTTAATAGATCAATTGGCTGAAACGGGGTCTTTATATCTTACGCTTTCCGGGGGGGAACTTTTTACGCGCCCTGATTTTTTTGAAATAGCTTTTTACGCCAAAAAAAGAAATTTCGCGCTTAATATATTTACTAACGGCACGTTAATAAATGAAGAAACAGCAAACCGCCTCGCGGAATTACAGCCCCTTGTAATCGAAATGAGCATTTACGGGGCTGATGCGGGTGTTCACGACGCCATTACCCGGGTGCCAGGTTCTTTTAATAAATTGCTGGAGGCGGTAAAAATGTTGAAAAAAAATAATTTAAAAGTCGGCCTTAAATCCACCTTAATGAAACCTAATTTTCACTCCTCGGAAGAAATTTCAAAATTTTCTTTAGAAAGCGGCGCGGATGATTACCATTTTAATATTGAAATATCCCCTAAGAATGACGGTTCAAGGTTGCCGCAGGAATACCAGCTTGATGAAAAAGAGATGAAATATGTTTTATCTCAAACAAACGAATTCACGGCAAAAAAACATGAATATTGGAATGAACCTCTCTCAAAACCTCTCTGCGGGACAGGTTCTATCGGGTGTTATATATCCCCGTACGGCGATGTTTATCCATGCATTCAATTGCTTATTCCAATGGGAAACATCAGGCAAAAGTCTTTCAGGGAAATATGGTATTCCGCCTCGGTTTTACGTTCGCGGTTAAACTCGCTTCATACATATGCCGATTTGCCTTTATGCCGTTCCTGTGAATATGTAAAATCCTGCAAAAAATGTATCGGGTTGTCTCATTTAGAGAAAAAAGACATGGAAGCATGTTATAATACGTTAAAAAGTATTTCGAAGATAGATTATGAACTATCAGGAGGCGGGTAACCATGCAGAATAAAAAAAAGATTTATGGAAAACCAAAACTGGAACCGGTTAAAATGCTGGAAGTGGGTGCTTTGCTTTGCTGCCGCGCAACTATATTTACCTGTTCCGTTGCGAACAGGAACAGCAAAGGTAAATCGCGGCGGGGAAGAGACTCGTCGTAATGGCAGAATATACAATTGATAACTTTGTTAATGGCTGGCTTTTAAAAGAGGCAGTCTGTAAAAACAGGTCCGTCTGGGTAAAAGTCAATGGCAGGAGTATGTTTCCTTTTTTTGATAATGGCACTCTTGTCCAGGTTATTTTATGTTCCCTTGAAGACGTTCACAGGGGCGATATTGTTATATTTGAAGATGTAACGGACATTGTTTGTCACCGTGTTTTAAAAAGAATAAAATTAAAAGGCGAATTGTTTTTAAAAACAAAGGGGGACACTTCTTTTTATTTTGATTCCCCGGTTAAACAAGAAAAAGTGATTGGTAAAATTTTGATTTTTAAAAGGATGGGATTCAATATAAATATAAACAACCCTGGTGCGCGCTCTATTGGACTTTTCCTGAGTTATTTACTGCCGTTTGTTGCCCGTTCAGTTTATTATTTAAAAAAAATATGCATTTTGTCAGAATCAGCATAGCTGATATTGTATTTGAAATTTTAAGCCCCAGCAAAAGATTTATAATTTGGCTTGAAGAAAATTACAAACCGTTTTTTTCTAAAAAAAATGCGGAATTTAAACTATTTCTAAAATTTGACAAAAAAAAGGGAAATAACATTTCTTCGTCATCCATCAGCAAATGGTCAGGTACGCAATTCTATGCGGAAACAGATTTTTTTGATGTGGATATGGATTATTCACGGGGGGAAATTACCGCGTCTTTTAATTCCGGATCAGGGATTGTCGATTTACTGAAACTCTTATGCGGAGTGATACTCGCAAAAAAAGGCGGGTTTTTATTGCACAGCTGTGGTGTGATAGAAAAAGAATTTTCTTATATTTTTTTCGGGCCTTCGGGAAGCGGAAAAACAACTATCGCGGGTTTATCCGGGGGCAGGACAATTTTAAGCGATGAAACAACAGCCGTAATTCCCAAAAATGGTTTTTATTATGCTTATGCCACCCCTTTTTTTGGAGAATTCGGCCAGGTAAAAAATAATACCGGCGCTCCTGTAAAGGCATTTTTTAACATAAAAAAAGATACTTGTTTTAAGCTTTTCCCGGTTAAACCTGTCAGCGCGGCAAAGGAGATGCTTTGTCATACCGTGTTAAATATACTTGACTGCCAGACAACCGGCCATTTATTAAATACGCTGGATTCGCTTGTAAAAAAAATACCCAGCTATGAACTTCATTTTAAAAAAGAACCTGAAATATGGGAGTATATAAATGGATTTGTCAGATAGGCGCGTAAAAAAGAATGATAATATCGCGTGGAGAATTATTGAGGAAGAAGCGCTTTTAGTAAGCCCGAAAGACAGCCTTATTTATCCTTTGAATAATGTCGGCACAAGGGTCTGGGAATTACTTAATGGTGAAAAAACATGTAAAGATATTATCGATATTATAAATGAAGAATTTGAGGGTGAAAAGACAGAAATAAATGAAGATATTTTGGATTTTATTAAAAAGTTAACGGACAACGGCCTGGCATCTTTAATTTGACAAGGGGTCCTGACCCCTTGTCATGCAGGGATAATAATAAAACATCAATTTTTTAAGAAAAGTTGACGATAATTCAGGATAAGTGAGAAAATATGTACGAAGAATATTGGAAATTGAGCAGTAAACCATTTAATAACACACCTGACCCGAAGTTTTTTTATAAATCTCAAAGCCATGAAGAGGTTTTAATGCGGCTGCATTATACAATTGAGCAAAACCTCGGCGCGGCCGTGCTGACCGGTGTGTTCGGGTGCGGGAAAACGGTTGTGGGGCAGGTGCTGTGCGACGAACTTCCTCTTGATAAATACAGGGTCGCGTTTATCAATAATCCCCAGCTTGATTACGTCGATTTGCTAAGGTCGGTTGTCCGCAGTTTAAAGTCCATAGATTTGCCCGCCAAAAAATCAGAGCTTTCGGCGGATTATTTACTGGAACTTTTGGGGGATATCCTGGAAAATAACCTTCGCGACGGCCGTGAAACAATAATCATTATTGATGAAGCCCACATTATAAAAAACGAGCAGACCCTTGAAGGACTGCGCCTCCTTCTTAATTTCCAGAGCAGGGACAGGTTCTTATTGACTTTATTCCTTTTCGGCCAGCCTGAATTAAAACAGCAGATTGAGGACAACAAACAACTGGACCAGAGAATTGCCATAAAATGTCACCTGGGGCCTTTCAGCCTGGAGGAAGTCAGTGATTATATAAATTACAGGATAAATATCGCCGGAGTAAAGAACCCGATGTTTGATGAAAGCGCCATTAAATCAATAAGCAATTATTCAGGCGGGATACCGAGAAGGATTAACAGGGCGTGTGATTTAAGTTTACTGCTTGGGATGTATAAAAATGCCGCTGTGATAAACGGGGAAATGGTAAATGAGAGCCTGCAGAACCTGGGAAACTGATAGAGTCCTCTGGCAAATTAATTGTCAGGTGTTATGACAGTTTGAATTTGTTGCCAAATCCAAACCGTCATAACACTATTATAAATTAACTTTACACTAGAGGTTTTTTTGATTAATTAGAGGAGAACTTCGTGCCTCAGTATGAATTAAACATAAGGGATTATTTAAGGATTTTTCGCCGCAGAAAAATCATAATAATTTTGACTTTTTTTGCCGTTACCCTGGGAAGCGCCGTTTTTATTTCCATGCAGACAGAGGTGTTTCAGGCCTCCAGTACAGTAAAGATACTTGAAAGAAAAACAGTCGCGGGTTTGCTTACGGAATGGGTCACTTATAATCCCGCGGATATGATGTCTTCCCAGACTAAGATAATCAAAGGTTTTTCGATTGTGCAAAAAGTGGCCGTGAGGATGGGGTTGATAAATGACAGCACCGCGGCTGAAAAGATTGATGAAGTTATTCTGAATTTACAGAGCAAGATAAATACGGAACGCGTTTCCGACACAAACATCATTCAGATTACAGCAAGTTCAAATAACGCGGAAGAAGTTACCAGGCTTGCAAATATGTTTGCGGAAGTGTATGTTGAAGAAAGTCTTTTAGAAAAAACCGAACAGGCGCGTAATGCCCGGAAATTTATTGAAGACCAGCTGTCCCAGCTGGAGTCAAGGCTTGCAAAGAAGGAAAACCGTTTAAAAAAAGTTGAAGAAAAAGTAAAAAATATAAGGCTGGCAGAAGCGATCCAGAGAAATTCAGCGGATTTACAGTTTAAATTAAACACGCTTTTGCAAAAATACACGGAGGAACATCCGCGGGTAAAAGAAGCCAGGGAACAGATTAAAGACCTGGAGTCGCAGTTAAAAGATTTTTCCGGCGAAGATTTGGAATATGCCAGGCTGAGCCGTGAATTAGAGGCAGATAAAAAACTTTTTAGTATATTAAAAGAACGGCTTGAAGAAGCGCGCATTAATGAAGCGCAAAAAGTAGGAGATGTTTCTGTTGTTAATCCGGCGGTCATGCCTCTTTATCCGATTTCACCGCAAAAAAAAATAGCAACGTTTATCGGCGGATTAGCCGGGCTGCTTTTGGGAATAGTTTTTGCTTTTCTCTTTGAAACATTGGACACGTCTATAGGAACAATTGAAGATGTGGAAAAATTGCTGGGACTTCCGATTTTAGGCGTTATTCCGTCAATAACTCCTTACCTTGACAAGAACAAGGATATTTTCAGAAAGTTTAAAGATAAATTTATTAATAAGAGTGAAGTTGAAGAGGGGTATATACGTTTGATTACTCATTATAAACCCTTATCGCACATAGCGGAATCCTACCGCAATATCCGTACCAATATTGAAATTACTCCAAACCTGAAAACTCTTCTTGTCACAAGTACAGGCCCGAGAGAAGGAAAAAGCACGGTTATGGTGAACGTGGGCCTTACTTTTGCCCAAAAGGGATTAAAAACACTTTTGGTTTCTACTGATTTGAGACGCCCTGTTTTGGCTGAGACTTTTGGATTGTCAAATGAACCCGGCATAATCGAAGTTGTTACAGGTTCATCAAAATTGGAAAACAGCATTAAAGGCATTTCCGATTTTATGCTGGGAAAAATGGCGCTGGAAGATGTAGTGAAAACAGGTGATTTGGAAAAGATAAGTATATTACCCAGCGGACGCGCGACAGAAAATATTTCAGAAATTTTGGGGACGCCTGAATTCGCAAAATTAATTGAAGAACTTAAAAGCAAATTCGATATAATTATATTTGATTCTCCGCCGGTCCTTCCTATAGCGGACGCCAGTATCCTGGCCCCGAAGGTCGATGGTGTTATCCTGTGCTATGAAATCGGGAAAACCGCGAGAGGCCCCCTCCTTCGGACTAAAATCCAGTTAGAATCAGTTGGCGCGAAACTTTTAGGTGTTATCTTAAACCATACGGCACCTCAAACTGAAGCTGTGGAATTTCCGTATTATTACGGCAGGTATAAAAATCCGTATGGTGAGCCAATAGATAAAATATAGCAAAAAAATGGGGTTTAATTTTCCTTTTCAAGTGCCTATAGTTATTATTTTGGGTTTAGTCCTTTTTTTGATTGCCTTTATAAAAATAGACATAGCCCTTATTATTTTCGTTTTCTCGATGCTGCTCTCGCCGGAAATTAACATAGGAGGCATCCCGGGAAGGGCCGTGGTTATCCGCTTTGATGATATTCTGCTGCTCATGATTTTTATAGGCTGGCTGGCTAAGATGTCCATAAATAAAGAAATAGGGCTGATAAGAGTCAATCCAATCAATACGCCCGTCCTTTCCTATATTGTTGTTTGTTTATTGTCAACAACCATAGCAGTTTTACAGGGAATTGTAAACCCTGTACACAGTATATTTTATATTCTGAAATATACGGAATATTTTTTAGTTTTTTTTATGGTAAGCAATAATATCAAGGACGAAAAACAGGTAAAAAAATTTGTTTTTTATATGCTACTTGTGTGCTTTATTGTAAGTATATTTGCTTTAATAACGTCTTTGAAAACAGGGCTTAGGGCTACTGCCCCTTTTGAAGGAAAGGAAGGAGAACCTAACACGTTTGCAGGGTATCTGATTTTAATGATGGGATTGGCTCTTGGAATTTTCATTTATGCCGGTTCAATGGAGTTACATCTTGCATCAGGCTGTTTTTTCCTGTTTCTGCTGGCCCCTTTTATTTATACTTTTTCCAGGAGCGGCTGGCTCGGATTCTTCGGGATGTACCTGGCCTTTATATTTTTTTCAAAGAAACATAAAAAAATTTTAACGCTCGGCCTTATTTTATCTATTTTTATTTCCCCTTTTGTCCTGCCCGGCGCGGCCCAGAAACGTTATGACGCTACATTTGTCGGCAGAGACAATTATTATATTTTAGGGAAAAAAGTGACATTAGATGAATCAGCGGCCGCGAGAATCAAAGCATGGAAATGGTCCCTGCAAAAATGGGTGGAACGGCCGCTCCTTGGATACGGGGTGCCCGGCGGCGGGACCCTTTTTGATGTCCAATATGCCCGCATATTGAGGGAAGTGGGGATTACAGGATTGTTTGTTTTCTCGTGGATGATTTTAAGGCTCTTCAGGGTCACTAAAGACAATTTTGGGAATTCTGAAATCGGCAGCTTCGGACAAGGTTTAAATTTAGGATTTTTTTGTTCATTAATAGGCCTTTTGGTTATGGGTATCGGGTCTGAGATTTTTATTATTATCCGCATTATGGAGCCGTTCTGGTTTTTGGCGGCAATAGTGGCGGTATTACCCGAGTTGAAAAATACTAGTGCTCTGGCAAATTAATCTAAGTTCTATTAACAACTAACTTTACAATGTACTGTCACTATCAGGGAATTGGGACATGCTAAAAACTGAAACTTTCGCAAAACAAAAATTCGGTTCAGGAAGGATAATCGGAAGTGTATTATGGAATTTCTCAGGCCAGCTGTGGATAGCGGTTTTATCGTTTTTTGCGACTCCTTTTATCGTATCCAGACTTGATGTTAATTTATACGGTATATACGGGTTAGTGGGAATAACCGTGGGGTATTTTTCATTTTTACATATGGGGATGGGGAATGCGGCGGTAAAGTATATGGCTCAGTATTTAGCGGTTACAGACGAGGAAAAAATAAGAAAAGTTTACTGGGCTTCACTATCAAGTTCTTTTCTTTTAGGGTCGGCCGGGATGGTAGTAATTATTTTTTTCAGCCGTTTAATCGCAGGGAAATTTTTTCATATAGAACCTGAATTTTTAGAAACCGCGGTGAGCGCCATTCGTTTAGGCTCTTTGGGATTTTTATTTTCTTTACTTTTAGGAGCGGTGAACAGTATTATACAGGCGGAAGGAAGGTTTGACACGTTAAACCGGGTTGGAATATTCATGAATACCCTGCAGGTATTTCTCGCGATTATTTTGTTAAAATCCGGGTTTTCTCTTAAAGGTGTAATTTTCTCCGGGATTTTTGTACAGGTGACCGGATTTTTTATATATTTTTTGATTGTGCGGAAAAAAATGCCTTCCTTGTGTTTTCCTGTAGTGGACATTCATACAGTAAAACAACTTTTTAAATTTGGAGCATTCATCAGCGTTTCTTCGCTGGTTGCGCCCTTTTTACTGAACATAGAAAAAATATTTTTGACTTCGGTAAATTCTTTATCGAAACTTACATATTACCTTATACCGTTTTTGCTGGTAGACAGGTTATCTTTGGTCCGTTCCTCTGTTTCTTCTGTCCTTTTCCCGAGTTTCAGTTATTTCAATGACGCAGTTGATAAAGAAAAAAATGCCAATTTGCATTACCAGGGGGTAATTTGCATTGTTTTTTTGTATGTTTTTTTTATCTCTTTTTTTATTATTTTTGCCCGGCCGTTTTTGGCTGCCTGGCTGGGAAATGATTTTGTTTTACAATCAGCGGATATACTTATTATTCTTTCATTCGGGGGCGTGATTAACGCAATGGCCGCTCCTTCCTTAGCGGCTTTACAGGGAATGGGAAAACCGCATTTGCCCGCGTTTTTTCATATAATAGAAATGGTGCTCTATATTCCTCTAAGTTATATATTAATTCTTAAATTTGCGGGTTTGGGGGCTGCCTGGGCGTGGGTATTGCGTGTTTCGGCAGATACCTTCCTTTTACACAATGCCATATGCCGTTTTTTTAATATTTCTATTTTTACGTGGTACGGAAGGATTATCTTTAAGGTTTTCCTGCCCGCGTCATTATGCGTTATATTGTTTTTTTTGATAAGCAGGCTGGATCTGCCTTTTCTGTCCGCGGCAAATCTCGGGGGTGTGGCTTTGGTGTTTGTTGTTTATATTGTTGTTGTATGGAGATACGGCTTGGACGATGTATTAAAGGAAAAAATTTTACTTTTTATAAAAGAAAATGCAAAAAATTATTAAAACAGGGCCGTTTCCTGATTGTATGGTTTGCGGCAGGCCGGGCGCTGAAAAATACGGAGATTTGTCCGACCGTTTTGGCCTCGTGAAAGGCAGGTTTATATTAAAGGAATGTTCATCATGCGGCTTACTCTGGCTTGACCCGCGCCCCGTTTCCAGTGCAGTAATGGATTGCTATGATGAATATTACGCGGAAGAAGAGGCGAAAAACGGTGTGTTTATTTCATCAAAACGGTTTTTGGGCGGTTTTAGAGACGCGTTTCGGGAAGGGATTATCTGCGGTTATTACGGATACCGTAATTTTCATAACAAACACAGGTTTTGCGGATTGTACGGATTTCTTGGACATGTTCCTCTTTTACGGGCGAAAGCAATATATGAATTAGGCGGGCTTTTTCCTTTCTTTAATCCTGACCCCGGGGCTTTGTTTTTGGATGTAGGCTGCGGGAAAGGGGATTTTTTGGATTTTTTGAGGAATGCCGGATGTCCTAATCTGATGGGAATTGAACCGCATTTTGTCGCGGCAGGGCTTGCTGAAAAAAGAGGTTTAAAGGTTTTTAAAGGCACGCTGGAAGAAGCGAAATTGCCGGATTCTTCAGTTGCGCAAGTAACAATGAACCATGTGGTTGAACATTTGCTTTCACCGGCTTTTACACTACAGGAGTGCTGGAGGATTCTTAAGCCGGGCGGGAAACTGGTTTTACGCACCCCAAACGTGAAAAGCTTCGGCCATAAGGTTTTTCATAAACACTGGATGGCTTTGGATCCGCCGCGGCATATATTTATTTTTTCGCCGCTGTCTTTGAATATACTTTTTGGAAAATTGCCTTTTAATAAATTTTCCATTAAAACAATAACCAGGAGCGCAAGAAATAATTATAATGCCAGCAAGAGCATCTCAGAAGGAAATAAGGATAATCTGAAGAATATATTGCCGCGAAAGAGACGTTATTTTTTTGCCTTTATGGAATGGTTGGGGTGCCGGTTTGGCAAAGATTGGGGAGAGGACATAGAACTAACAGCGGAAAAATAAGGAGGCGGGGAATGGGAAAAAATTATTTAAAATTATTGATAAAAAGATTATCGTGTTTAGTAAAAGGTATAAGAAATTTTGAAGAAAACGTTTATGTCTCTCCTTTTTGCGAAATTATTCACGCTGAAAGAATTGTTTTAAAAAAAGGCGCGGTTTTAGAAAAACACAGCCGGATTTACGCTAACGGGGAAAATGCGGCAATAGAAATTGGAAATTATACCACTATATATCCTTACGCTTTATTAAAGACAAACGGGGGCAGGATAAAAATAGGCAGGGATTGTTCGGTAAATGATTATGCCGTATTAAACGGGTTCGGCGGGATAGAGATAGGCGATGATGTGCATATCGCGCCGCATGTTGTAATTGTGGCTTCAGAGCATCAATATGAAAAATTAGGCACACCCTGTTTCAGCACTGATATGCGGGGTAATGGCATAAAAATAGAAAATAGTGTCTGGATAGGAGCAAACGCGGTGATTCTTGATGGTGTTAATATCGGAACCGGCGCGGTAATCGGCGCCGGAGCGGTAGTAACAACAGATATTCCCGCTTACACGGTGGCGGCAGGTGTTCCCGCGAGAGTAATTAAAAAATGGAAGTAAAATGAAAATTCTATTAGTTTCTCCTCAAAACCGGACCATAAGGGGGGCAATCAGCGATTATTGCAAGAGAGGATTGGAATTTCTTGGAAATGAGGTTTATTGTTTTGATTTAGAGAATCATCCTTATGCTGAAAATAAAGTCATCGCTTTTTTTAAAAAAAAAGTAAGAAAAATTTTTCCGTCACTGCCTTCTCCTTATGAAATTTCCGCTGCTGTTAGATCCCTTAGCGATAAAGAGACAAATAAACGGCTTATTGCTTTTGCAAGACTTTGCAAGCCTGACTTAGTTTTGGTTTTTTTAGGAGAAAATATATCTGCAGGGACAATTGATGAAATAAAGAGAGAAACAGGAACGGTTTGCGTGAATTGGATTTTTGATACCTTGCTTTTACCTTATCGCCGGGAAATTTTTTACAAGGTCAGGTCCGCTTACGATTATATTTTTCTTGTAGATTCCACTGAGATACTAAGCGATCTTGGCGGAGATGCCAGCCGTATAATGTCTCTTCCTTTGGGCTGTGACATTTTTGTGCATAAAAAGATGTTACTATCGGAAAATGAGATGAAAAATTACGGCAGTGATGTGGCCTTTGTAGGAACTGTCACGCCGGAAAGGGAAAAATTCCTGGAAAAATTGACATGTTTTGACTTGAAAATATGGGGCCGCTTTGAAAATTGTTCACCCGGGTTAAAACATTGCCTGCAAAAAAAAGATATATATGCCGGAGAAGCTGTAAAAGTATATAATGCGTCGAAAATTATTATTGACCATCATATTTTATACGGCAGGAAAAAAAATATTTTTAACGTCACCCCGCGTGTTTTCGAAGTACCGGCAAGCGGAGGATTTCTTTTGACCCCGGATATTCCCCATCTGCGTGAATTTTATAAAGCAGGCGAGGAGATTATAGTTTATCATACAGTGGAAGAATTGGTGGAATTAGTGCGTTATTATTTGTCGCGCCCGGAGGAAATAAAGAAGATTTCTGAAAAGGCATATCAGCGGGCGCACAAGGAACACACTTATCAGAGGAGGCTGAAATATTTATTAGAAGCAGTTTCATAAATCGGTCCGTTACGAAGTTGAGCTATTAACAATTGATAATGTTATGGCAATCCGGATTTATCGACTAAGTTTTTGATTAAGTATCTGTAGCTCAATTTCGCAGTGATATGCGCCCCCCATCCCCCATTCCGATAGTAATCGGAACGGGGTGTTTCTTCGCATATCATCTGCTCATTTCGCACAGATACTAAATCTTCGCCCTTTAATGTCGATAAACCCAGATTGCCATAACACTGTCCTATAAATTATTTGTGGAAAAAACTGATAAACAAAGGATTCATCAAATGGTAAATGTTTTGTATTTACATGAGACTTCAATGCTTGCAGGCGCGGAAAACAGCCTTTGGAATTTAGTTAATAAAATTGATAAAGAACAATTTCATCCGGTATTTATTTGTCCTTGTGAAGGGCCGTTTGTTGACAAACTTAGACAACTGGGGATAAAAATATATTTTGTCAAATTCCCGCCGGTTAGAGAAATTTTAGGAATACCGCGGGCAACAGCTGAAATCCGCGGCATCACCAGGAAGGAAAAAATACATATTCTTCATTCCAATAGCATCAGGACACATATCTACGCGTCAATTGCGGGTAAATTAGATAAAATTCCCGTAATCTGGCACCAGCGCAATATGCTTACGGGCGAAAAAATAGATCCTGACAGGCTGTTTTCTTTTTTGCCTGACAGGATTATTTGTAATTCATGTGCAATAGGAAAACGGTTTTTGGTCAAAGACAAACTTCCGGATAAAGTCAGAATAGTCCTTAATGGAGTTGATCTGGAAAAATTCAATCCATTTTTGAATGCTGTCGAAATAAAAAAAGAATTTGGCATACTCCCCGGCGAGATTGTTATCGGGATCGCGTCCCGCTTTAATGTTTTTAAAGGGCATGATACTTTTTTTAAGGCCGCGCAAATGCTTATTTATAATACGCCTTATAAACTGAAAAATTTAAAATTTTTAATTGCCGGCGGAGCGGTTTTTGAAGAAGATAAGAAAAGAGAGAAAGACTTGAGGAAAATGGTTCATGAATTGGGTATAAATGATAGAGTGGTTTTTACGGGGTTCAGGCGGGATATGCCGGAAATTTATGCGGCGATGGATATTCTTGTGCTGCCGTCTGTTTATGAAGGATGTTCAAGGATAATTTTAGAATCAATGGCCTGCGGGAAACCGGTAGTAGCTACAAATTCGGGAGGAACACCCGAGATTTTAAAAGACGGTATCAGCGGTTTTTTGATTAAACCGGAAAATTCAGAGGCATTAGCGGAAAAAATCGCGGTCATGGTCCATGATATTGCGGCAGCAAAAAAAATGGGTGAAACAGGCAGAAAAATAGCCGAAGAAAACTTTTCTATAGAGAAAAACGTGGAGCAAATAGAAAAAATTTATCTGGAACTTATTCAAAAATGAATAAAAATACTTACTTAACCATAAGGCGAACTTTATTATTGCCGTTTTTATTTATAAGAAAAATAAAATTCCCAAAGGATTTCGAAATTAAAAAAATACTGGTTTTACGGCATGACCGGATAGGAGACATGATATTATCGACAGGAATATTTCATGCTTTAAAGAAAAAATATCCTGACGCTTATATTATTGTGCTTGCATCAAAAACCAATAGTGATATTATTCAAAATAATCCTGATGTTGATGAAATCCTGATTTACAAAGGGATTAAGCAGTTTATAAAAGAAATTAGGAAGAAGAAAGTAGATTTAGCTGTTGATTTATTCTTTACTTATGAATTAAAACAGGCTTTTTTGGCTTATCTATCCGGGGCAAGATACAGGTTAGGGTTTGAAAACGCGGGCAGGGAGATTTTCTTTAATATAAAAGGGCCGGGCATGGACAATAGCTGTTCTATGAACGACCATCTTGCCGGGCTTATAAGTTGCCTGGACATGGATTTTAAAGGTTATCAATTTCGCCTAAATTTATCTGATGAGGAAAAGAAATGGGCTGAAAATTATATGACTTCTCATGGCATTAAAAAGGACAGCTTTAAAATAGCGGTGCATCCTGGCGGTTTCTATCCAAGCCAGCGCTGGCCGGAAGAAAATTTTGTAAACATATCCGAGAAAATCATGGAGAATTATTCTTTTCAAATAATTCTTTTTGGAGATAAAAATGAAGAAAAGTTATTAAAAAATATAAAACATAAAATAGAAAGTGGAAATGTCAGCATATTTTGCAGTTTAACTCTCAGGCAGGCTGTATCTTTATTAAATGAGTGTGATTTTTTTATAGGAAACAATTCCGGTTTACTGCATATCGCGTACGCTTTAAAAATACCGGCCGTGTCAATGATGGGTCCGACAGACCCTGTTCTTTGGCGGCCGGAGGGAGAGAATAATATTGTTCTCCGGAAAGATTTGGAATGCAGCCCGTGCGGCAGGGCAAAATGCGAAGATCATAAATGCATGAATTTAATATCAGCGGATGAGGTTTTTGAAGCTGTGAAAAACCTTGTGGAAGAAGTTTATGGAGCTAAAAAGTATAAAAAAGATTCTTGTAATTAACCTTGGGGGCATTGGTGATGTGCTTTTATCGCTTCCGGCTTTAAAGGCGTTAAGAAAATTTTATCCCCAGGCGGAAATTTACGGCCTTTTTAATTATAGAAGTTGCGATTTGGTAAAAGGCCTGCCGTATTTTAATAAAATTGTAATTTTTGATATCGAATACGGGGGATTGATATTCTTTAAAAATATTTTTACCAGCTTTAAAATATTGCTGATATTGCGCAGGGAACATTTTGATTTGGCAATAAATATGCGCACGATTGTTTCTGAAAAAAGCGCTGAAAAAATGAAGTTTATATTTAATATAATTAATCCCAAAATTAAAGCAGGCAGGGATACAGATGGAAAAGGCTGTTTTTTTGACATAAAAATCCCGGAAACACTTATTGGCAAAAAATATGAAATGGAATACGATATTGAAACAATAAAAGCTCTCGGGACAGATGTTTCTGATAAAAATATAGACTTTCAGATAGTGGAGGAAACAGCAAATAAAATCAATGAATTGCTAAAAAAAGAAGGGATATTTGCGGAAGATGTGCTTATTGGCATTCACCCCGGAGGTATGCCGACGCGGCGGTGGCCTGTGGAGAATTTTTCTAAAGCAGCAATAGAAATCAATAATATATTTAAATGTAAATTTATAATTACGGGCGGCAAGGATGATTTATATCTGGCTGATGAATTAAAAAAAATGGCCGGCCTTAAAATGATTGATATGACCGGCCGGCTTGACATAAAAGAACTGGGCGCCCTGATTAAACGATGTAATGTATATATTTCCAACGATACAGGACCGATGCACATGGCGGCAGTTTTGAAAACACCGTTAATAGCAATATTCGGACCGGGGGATTTGACCCGGTTTGATCCCCGGAATATTTCCGGGAAGGCAATTGTTTTATACACAAAAAAAGAATGTTCGCCATGTGAAAAAACAACTTGTGATTCGATGGAATGCTTAAAGGAAATTTCGGCGGGAGAAGTTGTTTCTGCGGCAAAATTATTGCTGCATAGTGATCTGTTAAATTAATTTAACAATGTGCTAACGTAAAAAATAGATTCATGAAAATGATGAAAAAAATTTATTACTGGTTTCACGAAAAAATGTCTGACCCCGGGGAGCGCGGCGAATATTCTGCCGGCCGGTGGCAGGATATGGTAAGAAAAGAAGCTCTCAGGTTATGCCGGAATGATAAGGGAAAATTATTGGAAGCAGGTTGCGGAGAGGGATTATTTTTAGTTAAATTGGCGTCCCTGAATAAAAAATTAGACATATATGGAATAGATAACCGTCCGGAAATATTAGAGAAGGCGGAGAAAAAAATTGAAGATAATAATTGCAGGAATATAAAAGTAATCAAGGCTGACGCGGCATCAATGCCTTTTGAAGATTCATATTTTGATACAGTTGTTTGTATAAATGTTATTTTTAACCTGCCGTCGGAGGACCTTTTAAAAAAAGTATTAAAAGAAATATCAAGGGTGTGCAAAAAAGACGCAGCGTTTATACTGGATTTCAGGAATAAGAAGAACCCTTTCCTGTATTTAAAATATAAACTTGCTCCCTTTTATGACGAAACGGTAAAAAACCTGCCTTTAAAAACATATACTTTAAGAGAGATGTCCCAATTTGCGGAAGAGGCAGGTTTTACGGTGGAATGCAAAAAAATGATCGGGCCAAAGATAAGCCTATTGGCCCCGATAATAATTTTAAATTTAAGAAAGAAAAGCTAATGATTAAAAAAATTACGCAGGTCGGACCCGGCGCGGGTTTGGAAAATCTGGTTTCAGGCTGCAGGGGCGTTTTTAATGAGCCTGTGGAAAAGTTCGCGCGGGATTTATCGGATTATTTTTACCCGGAAAAAATTTATTTGTTAAATTCGGGTTTGGCCGCGTTTTACATAATTCTTGAGACGGTAAAAAACCTATCGTCAAAAAAAGAGGTGATATTGCCGGCATATACGGCACCGAGTATGGTATTGCCGGTATTAAAGGCAAATTTAAAACCGGTTTTATGTGATATAGCCAAAGATAATTTTAATGTGGATTTAAATTCAATTTCTGAGATTATTACGAAAGATACATTATGTATCGTGCCGACACATCTTTTCGGAATACCGGTGAGCGGTATTGAAGACATGAAGGAAAGGTTTCAGGGAATATTTATAATTGAAGATTGCGCTCAGTCATTGGGCAGTACAATAAACGGGAAAAAAACAGGGTGTTTTTCCAATGCGGGTTTTACAAGTTTCAACAGGGGGAAAAATCTATCTACATACGGCGGAGGGTGTATTTTTACCGGCTCATTTGAACTGGGTGAAAAGGTCAAGGCCGGGATTGACAGCCTGGCTGAGCAGGCAATATTTTCTAAATCCATTCTCCCTTTGAAACTTACAGCATTTTCTTTAGCTGTAAATCCGTATATGTATGGATTGTTTCATTTGATTATTTCAAGGTTCAAAGATAATCAGGTGCCGGAAAATTTTTACAGCCGCAAATATTCCAATTTCCAGGCGGGTGTCGGTAAATCATTATTGGATAAAATTGATGGATTTTCGGAAAAAAGGTATAACAATGGAATGTTCCTGGCAGAAAAACTTTATGGTTTAAAAGAGATAATTGTCCCCGTAACAAGCAAAGAAGCAAAACCGGCGTTTAACAGATTTCCGGTATTATTTAAAAATTTGGAATTGCGGCAAAAAATAAAGAACGCCCTTTGGGCATCCGGTTTTGATACATCGTTTATGTATTTGAAACCCCTGCATCATATTTTTGATTTAGGTAACAGGAAAGAGGATTTTCCGAATGCAAATTACCTGGCGGAACATTTGCTGACATTACCCGTTCATCCCTTACTTGGGAAAGACGATATGGAGAGAATAATTCAGGTAATAAAAAAGGCGGCTGGATGATTCCTTTAAGAAACGCAAAAAGGTTTTTATTTAAAGCTTATAATCAGCCCTGTTACGCTTTAAAGGTCTTTAAAAAAAGACTGATGGCGTATTTATATTATTATTTGTCAAACGGCAAAAGCAGTTATCCGGAAGCTGTAACATTATTTTTAACTCACCGCTGTAACCTGCATTGCAAAATGTGCGGGCAGTGGGGGGAGGGCGGGGTCACAAGGAAACAATCCGCGGAATATATCCGCGAAGAACTTTCTTTTGATGAATTAAAAATGGTTATTGATGATTTATCCCCGTTTGGGCCGAATATCACGCTTTTCGGCGGTGAACCCCTGATTTACAAAAATTCTATCGATACCATAAAATACATCAAAAACAAAAACATGCATTGTCTTATGATCACAAATGGTTCTTTAATTGAACCTAAGGCGCAAGAATTAGTCGATGCCGGTTTGGATGAACTTAATGTTTCGCTGGACGGCGGCCGTGAACTGCATAATGAAATAAGAGGAATGGACGGGCTTTTTGACCGGGTTCTAAATGGATTAAAAAAAATCAACCATTTCAAAAAAGAAAAAAATAAAAAAAGGCCGTTTATTAACCTGCAATGCACTATTACCAAATATAATTATGAGAATCTTGAACAACTATTGAACGCGGCAGAGGAAACAGGGGCGGATTCATTGACATTTCATAATTTAATTTTTCTTGAAAACGGCCTTATTGAAAAGCAGAAAAAATATGACAAACTTTTAAACTGTTCGTCCCTGGACTGGAAAGGATTTATTTCCGTGCCGGACATAGACGTTTCAATTTTATTTAATAAAATGGAGGAAATCAAAAAAAAGGTAACTGAAATGGCAGAAAAAGGATTTGATTTAAAAGTTGATTTCTACCCTAATTTTTCAAAAAAAGGACTGTTTGAATATTATCAAAATCCTTTATTTCTGCCGCGGGAATATTCGCCCCGCTGTGTAAGTCCCTGGATTAGCGCGTATATTTTTCCTGACGGCGAAACCAGGCCGTGCTTGAATTTTGATTATTCATTCGGCAATATAAAAAAAGATAAATTTACCCTGATTTGGAATGGAGAGCGGGCAAGAAATTTCAGGAAGACCCTGAAAAGAAACAAAATATTCCCGGTTTGCATAAGATGCACCGAGCTTTACAGGTATTAAAAAATGCCAAAAAAAATCAAAATCGCGCAAGTTATAACACGGTTAGACTGGGGAGGTTCGCCTGATGTTGTCCGGGCAATCTGTCTCGGGGCGGATAAAGAAAAGTATGATGTCAGGCTCATTACAGGCCCTTCAAAAAATCTAAGCTCAAATACAAAATTTTTTTTAGAAGAGTTTAAAGAAAATACTTTCATTATTCCTGATTTGAAACGGGATATCAGTCCGGCCGGTGATTTTAAAGCCTTTATCAAACTATTTTTGTTGTTCCGGAAGGAAAAATTCGGCATTGTCCACACGCATACCGCGAAGGCCGGAATATTGGGAAGGAAAGCCGCGTGGCTTGCAGGCGTAAATTATATTATTCATACCTCTCACGGGCATAATTTTTATGGTTATTTCGGGGCGATGGGGAGCAGGCTCGTAGTTGTTTTAGAAAAAATAATGGATATTTTCACAAGCAAGGTTATTGCCCTGACTGAACTGGAAAAAGAGGACCTTGTGAAATTTAAGATAAGCAGGCCGGATAAAATTATTGTGTTTGACAGCGGGATAGAATTGGACAAATTTAAAAAAACAAGTCCGGACATTTTTAAAAAAAAAGAAGAATTTAATATAAGGCCGGGTGAAATGGTGGTCGGGATGATTAACCGTTTAGAAACAGTCAAGGGCCCCGAATATTTTATAGAGGCGGCGAAGATTATAAGCGATGCAATTCCAGGAGTAAAGTTTTTGATTGTCGGAGAAGGTTCTCTTAGAAAAAAACTTGAAAGCATGTGCCGGGGATTTGGAATCCATGATAAAACAAATTTTACGGGGTGGAGGGAGGATGTCCCGGAAATCCTCCCGGTTTTAGATTTACTGGTGCTCCCGTCCTTAAATGAGGCGGTAGGGAGAATACTAATTGAAGCCGGGGCCTGCGGGGTCCCCGTTGTTGCCGCGAATGTCGGCGGGATTCCGGAAATTGTCCAAAATAATGAAACAGGATTATTGGTTGTTCCAAAATCTTCCGGTGATTTGGCGGAAGCGGTAATCAGCCTGCTGAAAGATAAAAATAAGCGGATAAAGATGGGTAATTCAGCCGCGGTATGGGTAAATAATAAATTTAATATTGAAAATCTGGTTAAAAATATTTATGGATTATACAGTGAAATTTATAAAAATAAAAATTGATAAAAATTTTCGCATGGCAGTAATATTATTTTTTTTAACTTCTGCCGGAACAGGCACAAATGCGGGTGGAAATCTTTTGCAGGCCCAATCGGTTATCCAAATCAGTTCTGACATAACTGACGGTAAATACTCGATCCAGGAAATTATTGACATCGCGAAGATTAATGACATAAAAGTTGTCATGTTGACCGACAGGGATTTTATGAGCTGGGAATACGGGTTTTGGCCCCTCAGGAAAATCATTAAAAAAAAAGTGGAATCGAATTCCATGCAAAGTTACGGGATTGAAAAATACCTCAGGGAAATTGAAGAAATACAAAAGAAAAATCCGGATATTGTTTTGATCGCAGGGGTTGAATCCGCGCCGTTTTATTACTGGGATGGGAAGCCTTTCAGGGATAATTTTAAGATAATTGACTGGCATAAGCATATGCTGGTTTTTGGATTAAATAAGGCGGAAGATTATAAAAACCTTCCGTCCGTTGCCAATAAAAAAAGTTTATTGCTGCCTTTTAAATTAAAAAATATATATTTATTCTGGCCCGTGCCGGTTTTGATTGTTGGTTTTCTATGTTTAAGAAAAAGAAAATTCAAATATAAAGACTCACAGGGAAATTCTTTAGGGCCGTATTCACTGCCATGGCAGGTTTTCGGCGGTTTGTGCCTGTTCGCGGGACTGATATTTTTCATTAATAATTATCCCTTTCATGATTTTAAATATGACCAGTATCATGGTGCACAGGGTATATCCCCCTACCAAAATTTTATTAATTATGTTAACCAAAAAGGCGGGATGAGTTTTTGGGCGCACCCTGAAATAGAAAATATAATGCAATATGATGAGGCAAAAGTTGAAACAAAGGAATATCCGGAATATTTATTGGAATCGAGAAATTATACGGGATGGACAATATTTTACGAAGGCGATGAAAAGGTAGGCCCGCCTGGCGGGATATGGGATAAGGTCTTGAAAAACTATTGCATGACCGGTGGAGGCCTCCCTGTTTGGGCGATTGGAGGATTGGGATTTGACCAGGCAGGTAACTTTAACGAGGCGGTAAAGGATTTAAGAACAGTATTTTTGGTCCCCCAAATAAATAGAGAGTCAATTTTAAGCGCGTTAAAAAACGGGAAAATGTATGTAGTAAAAGGCAGGGACTGCGGGAATTTTATCCTGGAAAGTTTTGTTGTAAAAGACAGCCTTTCAGGTGTTAATGGGACTATCGCGGATGAATTAAATTTAAAAGGCAAACCGGTAATTAATATTAAAGGCCGGATAATTAATTGGAAAAAT
This sequence comes from bacterium, assembly GCA_040754625.1. Classification (NCBI taxonomy): domain Bacteria; species bacterium. Next base: position 39,672 of record JBFMCF010000122.1, read on the forward strand.
AACGAAAAAATAACAGTTAAATTGATAAAAGACGGCGTTATTGTTAAACTGTATGAAGTCAACAGCCCTTTTGAAGTAAGTTATACCGACGAATATTTTTATGAAAATAAGAAAAGTTATTATCGCCTGGAAATTAATACGCCTGAGAGGGTTTTGGTGAGTAATCCCGTATTTGTAAGTACTCTGTTACGTTAATTTTTAATAGAGTTGCAATGGTTCAGATTTGTCGACAAAGGCTCACGATTAAGTATCTGTAGCTCAATTTCGCAGTGATATTCGCCCCCCATCCCCCATCTTCGATGGGGTGTATCCGAATATCATCTGCTTATTTCGCACAGATACTAAATCTTGTTCCTTTAATGTCGTCAAATCTGAACCATTGCAACTCATGACAAGAGTGCCAATAATTTGCGTAACAGTGTAGTAGACTTTAAGATTTAGGAGGATATTAACGATAATAGTAAAAAATGAACCCAGCACCTCAAAAATATCATTATGTATATATACTAAACAGTACTAAAAAAGATTTTCTATATATTGGAGCAACTTCTGATTTAAAAAATAGATTAAATGAACACAGAGAGGGTAAATGTTATTCAACTAAAAAATATTTGCCCGTAAAACTAGTATATTATGAAGCATTCTTATCGAAAAGCGATGCTTTTGATAGAGAAAAGAAATTGAAATATCATGGTAAGAGCCTAAAATTACTAAAAAATAGAATATGTAATTCTTTAAGAGGTGCTGGGTGAAAATATCGGTCCATCAACCTCAATATATACCCTGGCTGGGTTATTTTGACAAAATAGACAAAAGCGACGCTTTTGTATTTTTGGATAAAGTGCAGTATAAGGCGAGGGAATTCCAGAACAGGAATAAAATACGCACCGGTAACGGCTGGCTGATGCTTACGGTTCCTGTAATATCCAGGGGCCTTGGCAGGCAGGAAATCAGTAAGGTTGAAATAGATAATTCGACAGATTGGCAGAAAAAACACTGGGGAAGTATAGAACAGAATTATCATAGAGCTCCTTATTTTAAAAACTATTCCGGTTTTTTTAAAGAGGTTTATTCCTGTCCATGGGAAAGACTGATGGATTTGAATATCCATATAATTAAATATCTTCTAAAAGAGCTTAAAATACAGACACCGTTGTATTATGAATCTGTAGTGGGCAGTTCCAGCAATAAAACCGATAGAATTATAGAAATATGTAAAAAACTCAATGCCGATATTTATTTATCCGGGATCGGCGGCAGGGATTATTTAGAAGAAGAAAAGTTTACCAGGGAAGGAATCAAATTGGAATACCAGAGTTTTAATCATCCTGTGTATCACCAGCTTTACAGGAAGGGGGCGGGTTCTTTTATGCCCTATTTGTCGGTAGTTGATTTATTGTTTAACGAGGGCGAAAAAAGTATAGATATATTGAGGGGCAGAGTGAAATATGCGGGGAATCAGGGGTAGTTCAGATTAATAAGGAGGCAGAAAGATGAATATACTGGCTATCGGTGCGCACCCGGATGATATTGAATTCGGCTGCGGCGGGACTTTAATGAAATATATAGAAAAGGGGGCAGGTGTATATCTTCTGGTCCTGACCAGGGGAGAGATTGGTGGCAATCCGGAAACCAGGACCAAAGAGCAGGAAGAAGCTGGGAAATTTATGAAAGTAAAAAAAATCTTTTGGGGAGATTTCAAAGACACAGAACTTCCGTTAAATAAACCTTTGATTTCCAATATCGAAAAAGTGATAAATAAAGTCAAACCTCAAATAGTTTTATTCAATTATTCTGAGGATATTCACCAGGACCACCGCGCGCTGGCTAAAGCAGGTATTTCGGCAACGCGGTATATTAAGGAAGTGTTGTGTTACGAGGTCCCAACGAGCAAAAATTTTGAGCCGAGTATATTTGTAAATATAGAAGATGTTTTTGATAACAAACTAAAACTTTTAAAAATCCATGCATCGCAGGTTCATAAAACTAACGTGGAAAATCTGACAATACTTGACAGTATTCAGGCATGCGCTGTTTTCCGCGGCTATCAGGGGAGGGTAAAATACGCGGAAGGTTTTATCCCTCTCCGGATGATGAAAGAAATCTGATCATGAATTTGTTATTTATTTTTATATTTTTTTCCCTGTTAACATTTTTATTGACATATATTTGCAGAACACTGGCTTTTAAGTTTAATATCCTGGACATCCCGGGGGAAAGAAAAATACATGAATTTCCTACACCTCTTTTAGGGGGATTGGCGATATATGTAAGTGTAATTTCAGGATTGATATTCGGACCTGTTGGCTTAACCAAAGTTTTAGGCCTGGTTATCAGTTCGACTATTATTTTTACTGTTGGTATAATTGATGATATCCGGGATTTATCTGCCGAGATCAGGCTTGCGGCGCAATTGATTGCTTCATTTATTGTAATGATTTTTGGTGTAAGTATCAGTTTTTTGCCAAATGATTCATATGGCAGGCTGGGGGAGATAATTTTAACCTACATCTGGATAATAGGTATTACAAATGCCCTGAATTACCTTGATGGTGTGGACGGTCTGGCCGCCGGCATAACGGCAATATGCGCGGGTTTTTTTCTTGTTATTTCTTATCATACCGGCCAAATTCTTGTAAGTTTTATAAGTATTATAATAATGGCCGGGTGTCTGGGATTTTTACCGCATAATTTTAAAAGAGATAAAATATTTTTGGGAGACGGGGGAAGTACATTTTTAGGTTTTTCAATTGCCTGCCTTGCGATAATGGGCGACTGGGCTGAATATAATGTAATAAGCCTGGTCACCCCGGTTTTAATCCTGGGGATTCCTATTTTTGATATGGTTTTTACTACAATTATGAGAATCAAGGAAAGAAAAATTAAAACGGTTATTGAATGGTTTGAGTATGCCAGTACAGACCATTTTCATCACAGGCTTATGCATCTGGGCATGGGGCCGAGGGGAGTGGTGGTTTTTATTTATTGCATAAATATTTCTTTGGGTATAGGCGCGTTGATGGTCAGCAATGAAAAACCGCTGATTGGGTTCCTGTCGATTTTACAGGGTGTTATTATTTTCACGCTTATTGCTATCCTGACAGTTTTAGGAAAAAGACAAAGCATAAAAGTTAAAGATTAATGCTGTGTGCTGCTTAATTTTAAGACATTGTAAAGATTTTGCCTGTTTTTTTGCGGAATTAAAACATTTTTGTTAATAAATCTTGGCGAAATTAATGAAGACATCCCGATATGTTTCGGGATAGTCTGAATTAACCCCGCACCGTATGGTGCGGGGTCCAATTCGAACTATTATCCACATAGGATAATGTTCTCATTGGAGAAATCGTCCAAAATGAGCCTTAGATTTATCAAAAATGTTGACTAAAGCAAAAAAACAGGCAAAATCTTTACAAAAAAAGTTACACATGAGGTTAAGGATTAGCCCTTTTATAATAATCATACCGTTCTTTAACATGGGCGGCCTCATAGACTTTAAGATAGGTGTCTAAGACAGGATTAATATCTGTAAAGAAGAATTTTACAAAATCTCCGACTTTAGCAATAAATTTTTTTGGCACATAAACCACATCTCCGGTAATCAGGGCGATATCATCTTCCATCAGGCCTTTATCAACCGCCTTGGCCAAATCTAATTTTTTTATTGAAGGTTCGCTGCCTTCGTTGTTTTTCCTGATAAGCATAACGCTTTTTAATGAAGCGGAAGTTTTAAAACCGCCCGCGCGTGAAATAATCTCTATGGCGCTAAGTCCGTCATCCAGGGAATAAACACCCGGGCTGTTTATTTCTCCGAGGATATAAACTTTATTGGACGACTTCGGCACATAGACAATATCTCCCTTTTTAATGGGCATATTCTGGTAAGGGTCGCCCATTTCGATGAATTTTCCAAGGTCGACAGTCGATGTCGCTTTTTCTATCGCGTCCCTTCGGACAACCATAATTCTTTTCATGTCGGCGGATTCACCCTTATACCCCCCGGCATAAGTGATTGCTTCAATAATACCCGCGTCATCTTCCAGATTATAGACTCCCGGGATTTTAACTTCCCCCAGGACATAAACCTTTTTAAACACCTTTGGAAGATAAATGATATCTTCATTTTTTATTTCGGCGTCTCCGGCTGTATCGCCGCTTAAAATAAATTGTTTCAGGTTAATCTCTTTTCTTATTTCTTTTTGAGTCGCGTCGTCTTTCCTGATAATAAAAATGGCGCTTAAATCGGCAGTTTCATCTTTATATCCTCCTGCTTTCGCGATAGCTTTTATAAGCGAGGTTTCCCTGTCCAGAATATATTCCCCGGGGGTTTTTACTTCTCCAAGGATATATATTTTTTCAACATTTTTTTCTATAGTGACCTTTGAGATTTTAGGGATATAAATTATATCATCGGCGCTTATTCCGATGTTTTGTCCGCTATCGCCGTCCAAAAGGAATTTTTTTAAATTTACCCCTATTCTTGTGTCTTTCTTTATTATAAAGATGGAGGTTAAGTCCGCAGTTTCTTCCTTGTGCCCGCCGGCTTTGCTTATTGCCTTCAGGAGAGTGGTATTTTCGTCAAGGGTATATTCACCGGGACGCGCGATTTCTCCTGAAATATAAAATTTCTCGGCCATCATTTCTTTAATGGTTATTGTTACTTCCGGGTTTTTAATATGTTTGGATAATTTTTGGTTGAATAATTCAGTTAATGACTTTATGTCGAGGCCCCTTGCCTCGATACTCCCGATTAAGGGGAACGATATATTCCCGTTGGCATCGACCGTCACAAGCTTGCTTAATTCAGGCTCCTGCCAGACATATATCTCCAGGACATCGCCGATGTTTATGTTATACGCTTTCGCAGGTGTAATTAAGAAAATTAATAAGACAATAACTGAAAATATAGAAAGGTTTTTTTTCATATTATGAATTCGGCACTTAACTGTTAGTTTTGGTTTTTATTATAGATAACTAAGAAATGTATGTCAAGATATAATTATTGTATATGGCTTAAGAGTATGATATTATTTGCACTATAATTGTAATTCATCAATAGTTAAATCAATTAATAACTTGGAGATAAAAAGTGAATTTTATCAACAATGTTATCCCATCAGGAAGTCTCCGGAAAGCGTAATAAATATGGAAAAATTAACGGATGCTTTGAAAGTGATTGAATTTAAAATTAAATTCATTACACCGCTCCTTATTCATGGAGAGAATTCAAGAGCAGATACTATTGGATTAACCGGCAAAGCATTAAGAGGATGCTGGAGATTCTGGTTCAGAGCATTAATAGGTGGGCTAATAGATAATATTGAACCAAAAAAATTGTTAGAACTTGAAAGCAAAATATTTGGGTCTGCAGATGATAAAGTTGGGGCAAAATTTAGAATTTATTTACAAGAACTCGGTCAACGAGAAAAAATCGAAGCTTATGTGGGATTTAAATATACAGAAGGCCGTAAAAGAGGAGAAGAAGCAAAATCTGAAGGTTATAAAGAAGGGATTGAATATAAAATAACAATCATTCCAAGAAAAGAAGAATTCCCAAAAGAAATTCTTCTTTCTGCAATCTGGCTTTGGGCTAATCTTGGGGGTGTTGGGCAAAGAGCCAGAAGAGGTTTTGGATCACCTGCAATTGAATTGATTGATAAGATTGCCAATCCTTTCAAAACTGAAAATCTCGAATTACATACAAAATCAGAATTCCAAACGTCAGAAGAAATAAAAGGACATCTAACTGACGGACTAAAAAAAGTTTGGCAAATTTTTGAACAATGGATTCCTAATAATAGTGGACATAAAATTACGGGAGATATATCAAAAAATGATGAACCTGCAAATGCTAATTATTTCATTTTAAAGAGTATAAAACAGATAGGGGTTGGTAATGAGGTGTTTAGTGATTTGAAAGAGGCAATTGAAGCTATTCACGGAAATCACAATTGTGATGAGCTGGGCTGGGTAGATTTACATAATAATAAACCTTCGAAACGTATGGCTTCACCTGTTTTAACAAGATTATACAAGGTTAATAGTGGTTTTATTCCTATTATTACTTGGTGTAACCAAAACGGTGTATTACCGAATTGCAACAGTCCAACGGGTTGTGTACAACTTTATCTTAAGAAAGCAAAGTTTGATAATAGTAGCTGGCTTACTGGGAGTCCAAATGAGTAAAGATATTTTTGAAAAGTTATCAAAAAAATTTGGTAATGATAAAAATCTTTATCTTTTAAATGTTTCAATCGGTCCTGTCCAAGAATTTATTAAAGAAGCAAGGAAAACAAAAGATTTATGGACAGGAAGTTACCTCTTATCTCAAATTGCATATCAAACCATGAGGCCAATCCTTGAACATTTTAATAAAGATGTATTTATTTATCCCAGGATTGAAAATTCTGCGTCCACATCTCAATTTTCAAAAGTTCCAAATCATTTTCTTGCGATAGTTGATGATGTAATTATTAGTAAATTTAAAAACAATGAAATTCAAAAACCAGTATATAAATATTGGAGTGATTTATCAAAAAATATCTATGATTATATTGCTGAAAAAAATAATAAGAAATTTAAGTGGAATGAAAATGATTTATGGAATAAACAAATAAATGATTGTTTCCAAATCTATTGGGTAGCAAAAACAATAAAACTTAGCGATCTTAAGGGTAATTACATTGAAACACATAACAATATCCAACAGTTTATGGAAGAAAGGAAATTGACAAGGACATTCAACCAATGGGATGGAAACTCAGCTTTTAAATGTCCGCAATGCGGGCATAGGGAAATTATTGGTCCAATCAAAGATAATAAAAATTTTTGGGAGGAATTAAGGAAAGACAAAAAAATATTTTTTAAAATAAAAGAAAATGAGAAATTATGTGCAGTATGTTTGGTAAAAAGGTTTGTTGAGGACAAAATTCCTTTTGAATCTTCAAGTGATATTGCTTCAAAAAATTTTAAAGATTTTCTTATAGGAAAGAAAATCGATGAGGAAATTAATAATTTTTTAACCAACATAAAAAAGCTTTTTGAAATATTGAATATTGAAAAAATAAATTCCATTAGCGAAATACCCGGGGACTGGCTTTATGAAGAAAGGTTCAACTTTAAAAAATTGGAAAAAGAATTTCCACATGTGCGCAATACAAAAATTATAGATACATTAAAAGCATTAAAAGAAAATTTAAAAGAATCAAAAGAAAAGTATAAAATATCTCCTCAAAAATATTACGTCTTACTGATGATGGATGGAGACAAAATAGGGGACTTAATGTCGCGTAAAGATATTTATGGCCAAATAGCTTGCAGTGATGCAATTGGTGAATTGGGAAACAAAATATTACCGGATATAATTTATAGATGGGGTGGCTATCCAGTTTACTCAGGCGGAGACGATCTTCTCGCTTTTGGCCCTATAGAAAAATCGATCTCCACTGCTTTTAAATTACAAAAGTCCTTTAGTGAAAAATTAGAAACGACATGCAGTATAAGTCTTGTAATCGTTCATTATCAGGATTCTTTGCGAAGAGCGATGGAAGAATGCAGGCAATCTCTCGAAAGTGCAAAAGAGCATTATGGACGAAATTCTCTCTGTATAACCTTAATGCTTTCTTCGGGAACACTTACAAGTGGCGGATGCAAATGGTATTTACCAATTTATGATTTTTCTGTTGGATTTACAGATTTTATGAATAATTTAATAAAATGGATGGGCAAGGAAAAAGATGGACTTAGTTCAAGCTTTATATATGATATATTAAAAGAATTGCCTGCTTTTTATAAATTTCATAAAAATATTCAACCTTATTTTTCAATTGAAATGTTTGAATCAGAAATCACCAGACTTTTAGACCGCCATATTCCAGAAGAGTCTTTTTTTAAAACGGCTCCGGATTACAAAAAAAAATCTGAAATATTTGTGAAAATTATTTCTTCGTTGGGAGACCCAAAATATATTAATAAGTTTAATGGCTGGAGAACAGATATTATCGATACTAAAGACAATTTGGAATCCATACTTAGAATTTGTGCATTCCTTAATCGTGAAGGTTTAAAGGAGATATAAAAATGTCTTTATATGTTTACATTGAACCGCGGGACACCGTTTTTTTTAGGGATAATCGTCCTTTTGATGCTGGAGTAGACACAATTGCTGAATCAATAATCCCCTCTCCATTAACTCTGTTTGGAGTAATTGGAAACTATTATCTCGATATTAATGGAATATCATTAAAGGATTTTAAAGATAACGGTAATACTAAACTTGGCAACTATGATCCTGAGCTTAAGAATACCCGTTTAAAAATTAAAGGCCCGTTTTTTGAATATGATGAAAAAGTATATTTATCGACACCGGCCAATATATGGGCATCGGGAGCAGAGTCTTATGTTTTAAAACCAAGGGATAGAAATAATTTAGAGTGGGATATCACTCAGCCTGATTTGCAGTCACTGGAAATTCCAAGATTCGGATATGGAATCCAACCTGAAACATTGGGAGGCTTTCTTTCTTTAGAAGGTATTCGTCAATATTTATCTATGGATGAGATTGATATATATAATAATGGGAAGAAAGAAGAAGATTTATTTATAAAAGAAAATCGATATGGTCACCAACTAAACGATTTTTCCCAAACTGTAGAGGAAGGACAGTTATATTCGGCAAGACATATTAGATTTAAGGATAGCTTATCTAATAAAAAAATTAATAAAACTAAGTTTATGCTTGTAGTAGACGGACTTGAGGGATCAGATTTTACAGAAAAGGTGACACGCGTTGGTGGTGAAGGTAAATTAACAGGAATTTATACTGAAGAAAAAAATGAAAAATTAATTCCTGATAACAACAGAGTGTTAGAAAAAATAAAAAAAGGGAAAAAATTTCTGTTGTATTTTATTACGCCAGCTATATTTAAGGAAGGATGGGATAGAAATTGGCCGGTTGAATTTAAAGATACAAAAATGGTTGGAGCATGTGTCAATAAACCTGTTTTTATTAGCGGTTGGCAGAAAAGTGGAAAGGGAATGAAAGGGAATCCTCGTTCGTTATTTAAAACGGTTCCAGCAGGCAGTGTTTATTTTTTTAAAGCCGACACTTGGGATGACAATAGTTTCCAAGCTTTATATGAAAAATATAATTTTAGAGAAAGTCTTTCGGATTTTTATCCTTGTGCTGGTTTTGGAACAGCTCTTATTGGAGCATGGTAAGAATCAAAAGGAGAAAAGAATATGGCAAAATATGGTTTAATGTTTATCAGTGCGATAACCCCATTAAATAATGGGTCAGGAGAAGGTTTGGGAATAGTTGATAATCCTGTAATAAGAGAGAGGACAACGCAATTTCCAATTATTCAATCTTCATCTATTAAAGGTGTATTAAGAGATAAATTTGGTGAAGACGCCTCCCCTGAGGTCCGGGTGCTATTTGGGCCGCCATCTGGTCAAGGTGATTCCCATGCAGGAGCTGTCTGTATAAGTGATGCCCAAATTATTGCTTTTCCAATTAGGTCTCTAAAGGGCGCTTTTGTATGGGCTACATCACCACTGACGCTTTATAGATTTTGGCGTAATGTTGAAATGTCAGGATTTAATTCTACATTTCCAAAGCTAAAAAATCTCATCGACAAGATTAATAGTTCTTTTAATAATTTAGATAGTGTTGTATTATGCCCATCGGGAAAAAATTATTTAGAAATTAGTAGTAAAATAATTCTTGAGGAGTTTCCTAAAACCATACGAAATTCCCCTGATTTGGCGTCATTATTGGAGAATTTTGCTAAGGAAATTGGCCTAAAAATTTTTACCCCTGTTGATACATTTTTAAAGGACGAATTTGAAAAGAAACTTGTTTTACTTACCGAGGATTCATTTCGATATTTCGTTTCAAATGCCACGGAGATAATGCCCAATATAAAAATTAACGAAAAAGGGACAACGGAAAAGGGTTCGTTAAGGTATACAGAATTTCTTCCATCAGAAACTATTCTCTATAGTTTAATGTCTTATGAGAATCCAAAACTGCCAGTTGATGAACCTGATGTTTTAAAAAAAATCGAAAATATTGAAATTAAAAAGAGTGATAATTCCGTTTGGAAGTTTGAAAGTAAAGATGTTTTTGTGGAAGCTTTATTTGAACAAAAAATACCGGATATTATTCAGGTTGGCAGTGACGAAACAACAGGTAAAGGAATTGTTAAATTGAAATTAATTTAAGGAGAGAGCATGCCAGAACAAGAAAGAAATTTAGAACATAAAAGAGCAGAATATGCTTTTAAATGTATTTCTGAAATTATTGAATTAAAAAATCCAAAATATGAAGCACAGTACAGAAGTGTTGCGCTTTCGTCCGGGGTGTTAATTCAAAAGTCAGGTCTTATGCAGGCATTGGCTTTTTATATAAGCAAAAAAGAACATCACAAAAAGCTTGCAGAGCATATTTTAAAATGGATACAATGTCCGGGCATAAATGTTGAACTTCAATTCCAATGTCTTTTAAATATTAGTGACGAAGACATGGTTCGGAAAACAATGGAAACCCGGGATTTTATCTCATGGCTAAAGAGATTTGCTGAAGGCAGGCTCAGAAAAGAAGAAGACAATGTAATAATAACGTCAGGAAATTCTCAAGAAAAGGTTGAACAAAATGTCAATAATACCGGGTTGTAAGTGGATAAAAGAGAATACAACAACTTTAAATAGAATTATACAGGATGTATCGGAAAATAAAGTTAATGCTTCCCTGATACTTGACAAATTTATCACATGGGAATCAATTGATTTTAATAAAAAACGTTCTGAACTACTCGATAAAAAATCAAATTTCAAAAAAATAAAACCAATTATAAATAAAACCGACGATTATGAACAATTCAAAGGTAGAAAGAATTTGCTGCCCGGTTTGATTAAATTTATTTTAGTTGCTGAAACGTGTCTGATCGTTAATCATGGCGGGGAATCTGTTTTAGATAATTCGATAGCAATTCATCCGTATTACGGATTTCCTGTAATACCAGCCTCTGCCATAAAGGGTGTTACAAGGCATTTTTGTGGGAAAGAATTTAAACACCTATCGGAAGATGAAATTTTAAAGATATTCGGTAATAATCCCGGTCATAAAAATGCAAACGAAGGAAGTGTAGTATTTCTTGACGCCTGGCCGGTAAAATCAGATAATCCATATGAATTGGATATTTTTACACCTCATTATCAGGAATATTATAATGGTAATGACCATCCTAAAGATAATCAAAGCCCTATTCCAATACCCTTTTTGTCTGTTAAAAAAGACATTGAATTTGAGTTTGCAATTGCACCTTCGTCAAATTGCAAGGAACTAGAAGTGAATGAATTTTTAAATGAAGTGAAAGAATTAATAATACAGGCTCTTACCACTTTTGGTATAGGAGCAAAAACAGGCTCAAACTATGGATATTTTGAAAGGAGATGAATATTATGTCAAGAATAATCATAACAACATGTGGAACAAGCCTCTATAAATCAAGCTGTTGGAAATGGAATAGTCTTAATAATATTCCCATATCAACTTTGAATTCCGAACCTAAAAGATTGAGAGATAGGCAGTTTAAATGTGAAGAGGCAATTATTCAAGCACAAAACAGTGATAAAAGCGGTAAAATCCTTGCTGAAACTTTTGATAAAAGCTCATGGGATGATTTAGGCAGATTAAGAGATCTGCCGGCAGAATTAGCATCTTTGAGAGTTATTCAGAATTTTTGTGAAAAAAACGGGAAGCCATTAAATAATACTGATAAATTGTATCTATTATATGCAGATAATGAAGAGGCTCAATATTGTGCAAATATTTTACATAAAGTTCTGATTGATTTTAACCTGTTAAATAACATTGTTATAGAGACACCATGGAAAATAGAAGATCTTGACCCTAAAGATATTGGTAGGTTTCAAACATCAATTAAAAGTTTTTGGGAAAAACTAATTAAAATAATGCCGGATAATTCGGGCAATAGATATTATTTAAATCTAACCGGAGGTTATAAATCTACTGTTATCCTAAGTTCCGCAGTTTTAAAATCAAGCTTCTTATTTTTCAAGGGGTTGCGGGTTTTACCCCCTCAAATTCTGCACTACATTTTGTATAAAAACCGGACGATTAGGGATCTTTATTCCCAGCCTTGC